>JBBSJX010000612.1:0-1508 GCA_038256825.1 Chitinophagales bacterium | reverse complement strand
GTATCGTCAAGTTTATCCATCTGTAATATATTGGTCATTGGCGTTGCCGTAAAACTTACGCCTGCCGTGCCCTTTACGGGCTCTTTCAAAGTACCCTCAAAGGCTGCAATATTTTTATAATTTACTTTAGCCAGGGGATGCCTGCTGTTGGTCATTACCAATACATCTTCATTATTACTTTTTAAAGTAACCATATCAAGCGGGGAGTTGCCGCTGCCCATTTCGGCAACCGTTCTGCCCTTTACATGTTTGCCGGGTTTTAATTCATCCATAGAAAACAATACAAGCGGCGTGCAGGTATAGCTGGCCACTAAATATTTTTTTTCGTTGATGGTGGCTGTTGTAAATGTTCTGATGGGTGCCGAGGTTTCATATTTGCCATGGGCCGCATGATAAATTTCCAGCGTGGCCTCATCTTGTTTGCTTGTAAAAGGGTATGGAATACTTTTAAAAGAAGAACTAAACTCGTGGTTTGACAAACCACTTACCAATAAATTTCCATCCGCATATCCCAGGTCAGAAACGGTAGCTACTCTTAAGGAGCGGCCACGTTGGTCTTTAGCATCTTCTGCGGGTGCATTATTTAAAACAACAGAAGTAGCGTTTAAGTCTTTTAATAGAACGGCTGCTAATTTTTCACCGTCGAGCGTTAATAAAACCGGTGTGCCATCGGCATTGTGAACGGAGATATATAGCTTTTTGCTTAGTGGGTTTACAGCCATGTCTGTGATGGTAATATTTTCTTTGGTAGTACCCAGTGCCGCAGCAATTTTTTGGTCTATGTTTTTAATATCAAAAGGGACGGCCTTTTGTTTTTTTGTATCCCTGGTGTTTATTGCAAACACGGTAGCACTTTTGGAGTCGCCGATAAATAAAATTCCGTCAGGGCCGAAAGCCAGAGCGCTGATTGATTTTACATCAGCCGTTTTTTTGTTGACAGGCGCTTTGATTGCAGCAATCAATACCAACACCGTAACCAGAAAGGAGAGATAGATGAAGTACTTTTTCATAAATTTTTAATTAAAAAGTGATGCTTATGGTTTGCTAAAGCTTTAACGGGCAGGAGTGAGATGATAGGCTAACCGAATGTACAAACAGTTTGAGAATTTAAACTATGACTTAGGTTAATTAAGGTTGTAAACTTAGGTAGAAGGGAGGGCATCAAGAGGCCAGGGCGGAACCACGGAGGAAGCAGCAACGAAAACAATGAAACCGTAAAACGGAATGAAGCTTATACGTTATACTTCCTTTTCGCATTGCGTTACTTCTATAGTACAAATACATTCAAGAGTGGTTAGCGAACGATGCGAGCTAGGCGTATGTGAAGGACGATGCGAAAAATGCCCGCCAGAGGTGAGGATTGGGACCATGATACACACCTACCACAAACCGCAGCTAATACAGCATGCACAAACAGAATAAAACCTTCATGAAAATGAGGCTTTTATTCTTTTACGCAAGAAGGACGTGGCAACACAATAGTCCCGACAAAAATCCCACCGAATAGT
>JBBSJX010000611.1:0-1519 GCA_038256825.1 Chitinophagales bacterium | reverse complement strand
CAGGATGATGTTGTATTGGCTTCTAAATTAAAAGCAGTAGAAACAGCAGATAGTATGACGGAGAACCAAATGGTGGCATGGGTAAAGAACCATTATCAAGAAAACAAATAAAAACAATTTAATCATCTAAAAATAAAAATCATGTTTTACGAAGAGCTGTACACAGAATTAGGAAAATTATTTTACCATATTTCTGGTATTGACGGCAAGATACCCGCTGAAGAAAAACAAGCATTGCAAACCTGCATCAGCAAAACATGGAAACCAATGGAAGGCTCTATTGACAGGTATGGCACTGACCAGGCCTACCTGATTAGTTTTTCTTTTCAATTTGAAGAAGCAGAACCTATTGGTGAAAATTATTTCAAATTATTTGAAAACTTTTACCGGGAAAATAAATCTGCTTTCACTCCCGAAATCATCAACAATATTTTAGAAACAAGCAAAGCCATTGCAGAAGCTTACCGGGGAAAAAACAAGAAAGAACAGAAATTGCTGGATAACATCATTCAATTATTTGAGCACTAAATATTTTTCCACGGTACATGCAAACAAAGAAAAGAATAACCGGGTTAACCCTTTTCCTGTTATGTTATTTAAATACAGTATATGCACAAAGTTTACAAAATCAATTGGGTTCCTGGAACATTATAAACGTAAAACCGACAGTAAACAACAAATGGAGTGTGAAATGGAACAAATAAAGAAACAGAGCCCCCTAATAGCTAGTTTGGAAAACCAGGGTAATGTAATAAATGTGGGTGGCCTGTATGATGTAACAAGTGGAGAAGTAACCTTTTATTAATTGCTTTTCTAAATTAAATATTACTAATACTTAAATACTATGGCAAATAAGTTCTACGATTTCAAAAATCTGAAAGGTGACTTATCCGGTGGCGTTGTAGCTGGGGTAGTAGCCCTACCGCTTGCACTTGCTTTTGGCGTACAATCAGGACTCGGTGCAATAGCTGGGTTATATGGTGCTATAATTTTGGGCATACTGGCTGCACTTTTGGGTGGCACAGCTACCCAAGCCAGCGGTCCTACAGGCCCTATGACCGTAGTGTCCGCTGCAGTGGTTACGCTTGCAGTAAGTGAATTTGGGGGTATAGAAAGTGCGCTTCCTATCATATTGCTTACCTTTTTTCTGGGGGGGATTTTTCAAATATTATTTGGCATCTTAAGAGTAGGTAGCTACATCAAGTATTTTCCCTACCCCGTAATCTCTGGCTTTATGACTGGGGTGGGTCTTATTATTATCTTGTTTCAATTATTTCCCTTCTTTGGGTTGACTTCACCAAAATCTACCCTTGCTGTTCTGCAAAATCTTCCCGAAATCTTTATGGAGGCCAATATTGCCGCAATTGGTATTGGACTGCTCACAATTGCGGTATATTACCTTTTCCCAAAAATCACCAAAGCCGTACCAAGTACTTTGGTAGCCCTAATAGTGGCTACGTTCGTCGCTTATTTTTTCAAAATAGATGTACCTCTGATAGGTGACATACCGTCCGGATTG
>JBBSJX010000610.1:0-1524 GCA_038256825.1 Chitinophagales bacterium | reverse complement strand
TATAATTATTCACAAACAAGTAGTATCATGTAATTTTTAAGTAGGGGAGATGACTGTAAAAAAAAACCTTAATCAACTTTCAAAAATTGATTAAGGCTTAAATATAATAAAGCTACCTATCGCGGTTCAATAAAAATAACAGGGAAAAGCAGGTAAAGTGAGTAAAGTAAATTAGTCGTTAGAAACCGGCAAAGGATTTCTTCTTGACGGTACCACCGTTGACTCATCTTCGCTCAGGTAAACGAAAAAATCATATAACTGGTAAATATCTCCGGGAACTTTTGGCATACCAGGTTCACCATTTCTATCGTATGGGCCAAGTAACGCACCTGAATATTTCAATTCATGTAACTTTTGTTCCAGGCTTAATTTTTTAAAACTATCAATGTCCATATCGTTATACTTTTTATATACTGTGCAATTTTTTACTTCGCTGCAACATAATGCACAGCATTTGCGCTGCAAACTTATTAATATATCTCCTTCAAAATTATTTTAAATTCTAAAACTGACAATTTAGGTTGACAAAAAAGCGATATACACATTTTTTGTAAAAAAGTATCCATTTTTTAAAATAAACAAAGGTGAACATTCGTTTTCAAAAAAAAATATTACTATGAACACCTTAGCAATTGTTGGTATATGCCTTTCGGGTTCGGTAGTTATACAGGCTGTGGGGTTTTATGTTTATTCTTCGAGATACAAAAAAGCCTATAACAGAAACAATAGTAAAAAGGTGATACCTGAAGAAGGGTATGTTTTACCAGGCAACATATCGGCTTCAACAAAGGTATTAGGGGTTAAATCTTATAGAAAACTCAACAGGTATTTTAAGCGGAGCCAGGTAGCAGATGCTTATCTCAATAAAAATTCAGCAAATAAAACACAAATTAAAGAGGTAAAGCAAACAGCAATTCGTATTAATTAGCAGGTTTTTGCCAATGTAGGGGTAAAGATTGCAACACCTGTTTATATACATGATGATGCAATTTTTTTATTCCTGGGTTTCAGATTTTAAAAATGATTTTTTAAAAACATAATGGTAAACCTGTGTGCTTTGCGAAGTGTAAACAGGGAAAGCATTCACCAGTTTCCAACCTTCTTTACCCATGTAATTGAGCGCATCAATTACGGTATTAAATTTTTTTAACCTACCGTCAGAATCCTTAAGTCGGTTATCTTTCCAGATACTCCTCATTTCGCCAAAATCTATATCAATAGTAACCTTATTACTTAGTAAGCGGGGAGTTGCAGTAATTTCGCTATACTGCTCCACCGTTTCTGTTTCGCTTTGCGAAAAACCGGCAAAAGAAATGATGAAGAAAAGGCTGGTGATGATGTACTTTTTCATTATATAAGTTGTATTGCAAAATATGCTTTTTACCGATTATTTATATATTTGTTAATGAGAAAATTTTTATTTGCAACTATCTGTAATGAATTTTAAAATGTGTTTTATTATTTTAAATGCTTCGTTTTTATTTGATAGCTTATTGTGTATATTGTTAATCATTAGCATTAGCG
>JBBSJX010000609.1:0-1552 GCA_038256825.1 Chitinophagales bacterium | reverse complement strand
TTATGATCCGGCTTTTTACAGCAACTGCAAACGTATCAGCAGGTGCCCAGAACATAAGAGGTTCTAAATTATTTTTTACTGCTGCCTGATGTATATAAGGAGAGAACTTATATTTTTTATCATGCTCAACGGGGATAAATAAAACTGCATAAATCAAACGGGTTAGAATAATTCCGGTAATAAATAACCCTATTCTGTATGCGCCAAACCTGAAATAGCAGTATATAAAAAAAGCAAGAACCAAAGCCAGCAGTACAGTCCATAAAACAGAGACCGAAACAAAAAATGGTGTGGCTATTATGCCTGCCAATACTAAGAAAAAGAGCCACCCCGTGTAGCCTAAAATCCTATTTAACTCCTTTGGAAAGGCATTGACAAATTGCTGGTATATATGTACTAAGACAATGCCCGCAAAAGGGACAAACATGTATATGTAACGCCCTTTGGGTTGGCCGGTAAACCAATACACCCAAATATTAAAAGCTATAAACAGAAGTGAGAAATAGACTAGTGGATTGGATAAAAAACGATAACGAATTTTTTTAACTAACAATAAAAGCAATAGTGACCAGGGTGCTAAAAGCTTTAAGAATAATAAGGGATAGCCAACAGATTTGCTTAGCAATTTATCAGCACGTTCTCCTACAGCAGATTTGATTAATGATTCGTTTAAAAGGTTAACCAACAAACGCTGCCACGAACCATGTTGGTTATACAAGAAAAAATAAAACCCTGTAAGCGCTAAAAATGTAAAGATGCCAACAAGATGCTGCCACTTAAATATTATCCGAAAGCTTCGGGCATATAGACAAATTGCCGCAAGAGTTAATACTTCAAAAACAATTGATGTAAAGCCTTTAGTTAAAAACCCAATGGCACAAAAAAAATAAGAAAGAAAAAAAAGAAGCAACCAACGCTTTTTCAAATAGAAATAAAAAATACTTATGGCCTGGAGGTAAACAATGAAGCTGTAGAAAATATCAATTTCTCCACCGTTTGCCAAACCATAAAAAAAAATATCAACACTGGTTAAAAGAAAAAAAGCAGAAAGCAAAGCAAATGATCGCGGGAAAAACTTCTTACAAACAAAGTAATGAACCAAGGCCCAAAGAAGATAAAAAACTAAAGAAGGGAATCTTATAGCAAACTCTGAAGTTGAATTAAATAGCAACATACTGGCGCAAATAATCCAATTATATAAAGGGGGTTTATTATAATAATCCCAGCCCAACAAAGTAGGTTTAATATAGTTCCCAGACTTCAACATTTCTAAGGAAATAACAGCCCTGCGAGGTTCCTCACCAGCCAATTCTAAAACTCCAAAATTTATAAGCACAGAAACGATGTATAGCAAAACAAGCCCTGCAACTAATAAATATGTTTCCTTTTGCTTCATTCTTTTGCTAACTACAGTAGCTGGACGTTTAAGCTATAATGATAAAATCTTTACTGCCTGATCCGGTAATTTTTATAAATAAAATATTGCTTCCCGGTAATTTTTTCAACCAGCTTCATAAACTTTTCTTTAAAGCTCATATTATTCTTTGCAGGA
>JBBSJX010000608.1:0-1566 GCA_038256825.1 Chitinophagales bacterium | reverse complement strand
TTTAGGTTGTTCACCATGGCATCCAGGTTAACTTCAAGCACTGTCTGGTGTACTTTTTCTTCAAGCCAGTGTACAATGCGTTCAAACTCAAAAATCCTGGCACCTTTTAATAATATCACTTCATCTTTAAAATGATGGGTGTTGGATTCTTTCATAAAAGCATCTGTAGAACTATAAAAAGCTATTTTTAAAAATGCGTTGTCGGCATCGGCCTTTAAAAAGGTTTCTTTATGAGAAAAAAATACCGGCCCAATTAATAGTAATTGGTTAACATGGCGGTTTTTAACCTTATTAATAACCAGGTTGCACAATTGAGGAATTGCAATCCCTGATTGAAAAATATCGGATAATATCAAAGTGGTTTTTTTGCCATTAGCCTGCTGCGATAAATAGTCCAGTGCAAGCTCCAGAGAGGAAAGGTCGTTACTATAGCTATCATTAATAAGCTGGCAATTGTTCACTCCTTTTTTTAATTGCATCCGCATATCAAGCGGTTCAAGTTGCAGCATTCTTTGTTCAATTTCCTGCTGATCAATACTAAATAAATGCATTACACACCAACAGGTAATGGCGTTGTCCAACGATGCTTTGTCGGTAAAAGGTATAGTTATGTGTACCCGCTCTCCCGTTTTTGTTAATAAAGCTTCAATTTTCGTAAACCCATTTTCCGACCGGGTTTCCTGTATAACCAAATCGGCCTGGGTTAGGGTACTCCAGCTAAATACTTTTAAATTATCAATTATTAGCTGAGCCAAATCTACACTGGCAGCACCAAGCGGAGCAATACAATCTTTACAATAAACAAAGGTTTCTACATTGTTGAAAAGTTTCAATTTTTCACTCAACTTTTCAGCAGTATCCTTAAAACTCTCGTTGTGTGCATCGCCAATGTTGGTTAATATTCCAATGGTAGGTTCTATTATTGGGACCAGTCGTTCCATTTCGCCCGGTTTTGATATACCCGCTTCAAAAATGCCTAAATTATTCGAGGCATTTATTTGCCATACGCTCAGCGGAACCCCTACCTGTGAATTATAACTTTTAGGGCTGCGAACAATATTATAATAAGGTTGGAGTAATTTATTCAGCCACTCTTTTACCATCGTTTTGCCATTACTGCCGGTTATACCAATTACCGGTATGGCAAATTGCTGCCGATGGGTAGCAGCCAGTTTTTGCAGAGCAACCAATGTATCTTCAACAAATAACAAGTTAACATCAGCATATTTTGTTGAGAAGGTCTGCTGAACCACAAAATTCCTGACCCCTTTCCCGTAAAGCTCTTCAATAAAATCAGCGCCATTGTTTCGCTCCGTTTGCAGGGCAAAAAATAATGTGGTCACCGGAAATACTAGTCTTCGACTATCGATTAATATGTGCTCAATGGGTGCGGTTGTGTTGGTGAGTTCAGGACGACATTCAATAAAAAGCGCAATTTGTTGAATGGAGTACATGGGCTTTGTGTTGGTGAATATTTTTTAAAACGATTACACCTGGTTATAGTTTACAAAAGAGGCCAAATATTTACTCCTCCTTCATTTTGGAAGGCAAGCCTTTACGAGTTAC
>JBBSJX010000607.1:0-1570 GCA_038256825.1 Chitinophagales bacterium | reverse complement strand
CTGGAAATTCCAACAATGAAACAAAAGTTTGAATTATGACCAGGGTTGAACCTGTTGCCAGTAAATCCCAGTTAAAAACTTTTATTGATTTTCCGCACGAACTTTACAGGAACGACAAAAACTACGTTCCTGAATTGTTTATTGCCCAAAGAGATATTTTAACGCCGGGCAAACATCCTTTTCATGAGCATTCGGTAATGCAACTATTTTTGGCATACCAGGGCGATGTTATCAAAGGCCGTATTGCAGCTATCTTAAATAATAATCACAACAAATTCAACAATACCAATGATGGTTTTTTTGGATTTTTTGATTGTGTGGATGACCAGGAAGTTGCTGACAAGCTTTTAGCCCAGGCCGAAACTTGGCTGAGGGAAAAAGGGGTTCAGAAAATAATAGGGCCGGTTAGCCCGTCGACTAACGAACCCTTAGGCACTTTAATTGAAGGATATGATAGCCCACCCGTGGCAATGATGACCTACAATAAGCCTTATTATAAAAATCTTGTTGAAAATTATGGGTTTACCAAGCAGGTAGATCTTTTTGCTTATGACCTTGATATTAATAAACTGAGCGATAGAACTTTAAGATTGCAGGATGCAATTTTAAAAAGACTGGCGCAAAAAAATATTGTTATCAGGCCCATAAACATGAAAGATTTTAAAAACGAGGTTTCAAAAGTTAGGGAAACCTATAATAAAGCCTGGGATAAAAATCTTGGTTTTGTTCCTATGACTAAAAATGAGTTTGATTACCTGGCTAAAGATTTAAAAATGGTTTTGAATCCCGATTATTGCCTGGTTGCAGAACATGAAGGCAAGTTTGTAGGGTTTGCCTTAGCCATCCCCGATATTAACCGCATACTCATAAAAATTAAACGCGGCCGCTTGTTTCCGACAGGCATTTTTAAATTATTATTTGGCGCTAAGAAGGTAAAATATTTACGAGTAATAGCGCTTGGAGTAATAGATGACTACCGGAAACTAGGAATAGAAGCCTGTTTTTATGCTCAGATAATTAAAAAAGGATTCGAAAATAAGGTAACCGGCGGCGAAGCCTCGTGGATTTTAGAAGGTAATGAACTAATGAATAAAGCCATGTTGGATATTAACGGTAAAGTGTATAAAAAGTACCGTATTTACGAAAAACAATTATAATGAAACCACGGGTTTTAATTACAGGCGCCAGTGGTTTTGTAGGTTACCATTTAATTGAAAGTGCCTTAAATAAAGGCCTGGAAGTTTTTGTAGCTGTTAGAAAGTCAAGCGATATAAAGCACCTCCAGTCGTATAGTCTACACTACACCTATCCAGATTTTACCAATGCAGAAAGCCTTGAGACTGAAATCAGGGAAAAGAATTATCAATACATAATTCATGCTGCGGGCACAACCAAAGCAAGATCGGCAGATGAATACAATAATGTAAATGCCACTTATACCATAAACCTGGCAAAGGCTATTGTTAATTGTGGCAGCCAGGTAAAAAAGATGGTTTTTATGAGCAGCCTGGGTTCTGTTGGTCCCTTATTGCAAACCGGTGCTTTTTTAAATGAAAGTATAATTCCTGCT
>JBBSJX010000606.1:0-1581 GCA_038256825.1 Chitinophagales bacterium | reverse complement strand
CTGGTAAAGTTGGTTGCCGTATCACGTTCCTGTATCACTACATCGGCCGTGGGGTTTAGCTGCCTGCGGGCGGTAGCTTCTGCTATCTGGCGGGCTTGTTCAAACGGGTCAAGGGTAATTTCCAGTAACGATATATCGGTAGTATCCACTACGGCAATCAGGTTTTCGCGGTTAATTTTATAGTAGCCGTTTTTTCTAAACAATAACACCAGCCTGTCCAACTCCGAGGCGATTTTTTGTTTTGTGTAAGGTGTTCCTTGTTTTAGCAACGTTTGCTTTTGGTTTTCGTTCACTATCCTGCTTAAATCGGGATGGGCAAAATTAAACGCCAGCGAATCGATGGTTAGATTTTTACCAACATTCACATCCATTTTTACGGTTGTGCGTATTTGCGATTTCACCGTATCATAATATACCGTGTCTTTTATTTCGGTATTGTAATAGCCCTGCGAGTTCAGGTACGACCGCATAAACAGCCTGCTGGTAGTAATGGCCGCCGAATCAAAAACGTTGGGATTTTTTATAATAGTGCGTACCCCTAACTGGCTTATCATTTTAACTTTAAGGCTATCGTCCCAATAATTTTCTAACTCCAGTTGCAGCCTTTTCTTTTCATCTTTGCTAACATTACCATCAACCTTAATAGCGTTATTAAAAACAAAGGGTTTATTTTGGGGATACTGCTTTACTACGGTACACGAGCCCAGCAATAATATAGCCATACACACGTATAAAAAAGAGATATTTGCAGGCTTTTTCTTTAGAAACATAAATACAATGCTGAGTAAAAAAGAAGTCAAATATATTCAATCTTTAGGCCACAAACGTCAAAGAGATGAGGATAAGGTGTTTGTAGCCGAAGGCCCAAAAATGGCTGCGGAACTATTAAAAAGCAATTTTGAAATAAAACACGTTTATGCAACCCCGCAATGGCTGGACGCAAATATTGATTTGCAAGTGCCGTTTACCGAAATTAACGAGATAGATTTAAAACGCATCAGCCAGTTACAAACACCTAACCAGGTTGTAATTGTAGCAGGGCAACAAACAAACAACAACTTACCTGCTCTCTCCACTCAAATTACACTGGTTTTAGACGGCCTTCAAGACCCTGGTAATATGGGAACCATTATACGTATTGCCGATTGGTTTGGTATTAAGCAAATGGTTTGCAGCCCCGACTGCGCTGATATTTATAACCTTAAAGTGGTACAGGCAACTATGGGTAGCATACTGCGGGTAAACTGCTTTACCACCAACCTTGAAGAATGGCTGCCAGCAGTGAAGCTACCTGTTTATGGAGCCCTGCTGCAAGGCAAAAACGTTTATGAAACTCCCAAAATAAATGAAGTGTTGTTAGTTATAGGAAACGAATCAAAAGGCATTCGCAGTAATATAGCTTCCCAAATAACACATCCCGTTACCATACCCAGGATGGGCGAGGCCGAATCGCTGAATGCGGCGGTGGCTGCCGGCATTTTATTGTCGCATTTGGTTGGGTCTTAATTTTTTTTGGTACAAGCTGTTGAACCCTATTCAACATTGTTGCGTCGCATTTCGTTCATCGGCAGTGCTACTATG
>JBBSJX010000605.1:0-1584 GCA_038256825.1 Chitinophagales bacterium | reverse complement strand
TATAATAATAGTGTGAGGATGAAATTTTTGAACCAGGAAATTTGAAATATAATCTTCAGCACTTTGATTGGCAAATGCTTCTGTAAATGGAATAACCACCACGTGCTCAATGCCCTTAGTTTCCAGTAAAGCTATTTTTTCTTCTAATGTGGAGAGAATTCTGATATGCGATTTACCTTCCACAATTTTACGTGGGTGTGGGTGAAAAGTAATGATTACAGTTTCGCCACCAATTGCCGAAGCCTCTGCTTTAAGTTGTTTTATTATTTGCTGATGTCCCAAATGCACTCCATCAAAAGTGCCGATAGTAATTACAGCTTTATTAAATGTGGGCAATTGTTCCAAATCCCTGTGAACCTGTATCATAGTAGGGGGCAAAGCTAAGAGAAAAGGTTTTAACCCATTAAGAAGGTGTATACTTTTTACAAACCAATAGTTATTAAAATTGCCTGCAACACTTTTAATATTTGATCAAAACGCTTTTACCGGGAATCCCAAAATCGGTATACGTACATTTGCCACCAATTATTTGCCCACAAAACCCATTCATTATATGTCTTTATATGCTCAAAGGGGCGTATCAGCTCAAAAAGAAGATGTGCATGCTGCTACAAAAAACCTTGACCAGGGATTGTATCCAAACGCTTTTTGTAAAATTTACAAGGATACCCTGGGTAATGATGCAGATTGGGTAAATGTAATGCATGCCGACGGCGCCGGAACCAAAAGCATATTGGCGTATTTATATTGGAAGGAAACCGGCGACATCAGCGTTTGGAAAGGTATTGCACAGGATGCAGTAGTGATGAATATTGATGACCTGCTTTGTGTGGGTATTTATGAAAACCTGCTTTTTTCTTCTACCATCGATAGAAATAAACTGCATATACCAGGCGAAGTGCTGGAAGTAATTATTAATGGAACCAAGGAGATTTTTGACTGGCTCGAAGGCTTTGGAATAAACATTCATTACCTGGGTGGTGAAACCGCTGATGTGGGTGATGTAGTTAGAACCATAGCGGTAAACGGCACCATGACGGCCCGCTGGCCTAAAAACAAACTGGTTACCAACGACAAAATACAGCCCGGTGATGTTATTGTGGGCTTTGAAAGTTTTGGCCAGTCGACGTACGAAACGGAGTATAACAGCGGTATTGGCAGCAATGGTTTAACCAGTGCCCGGCACGACGTTTTAGAGAAATGGTATGCTGAAAATTACCCGCAGACTTATGAACCTGGTTTAAATAGCGAAGTAGTGTACATAGGTAAACATCGGATGACAGATGAAATAACTTTATCGTCGTTTAATAACTTAAAAACCAATATTGGCAAGCTGATTTTAAGCCCTACCCGCACCTATGCACCATTAGTTAAAAAATTATTGGAAGAACAATTTGATGCGATCCATGGAATGATACATTGCAGTGGTGGCGGCCAAACAAAATGTTTAAAATATTTGCCCGGACCGATGAAGGTTATAAAAGACAACCTGTTTGAACCTCCAGAAATTTTCCAGATTATCCAGGAAGCTTCCAAAGCCAATGCCCGCGAAATGGACCAGGTATTTAACATGGGCCACCGCCT
>JBBSJX010000604.1:0-1589 GCA_038256825.1 Chitinophagales bacterium | reverse complement strand
TTTTATAATGGCTGTAAAGGCTTTTTCCTTTTGATCGGGTTGTTTATATAAGGTCAGTAATTCATAATCATCTTGATGCATGCATTTTACTTATTTAGTATTATATTTTTGTTGTTTTGAAATTTATGCTATTCAACGATTCTTTCAACAGCGTTATGTATTTACATTCAACAAATGGAATGGGCAAGATCCAATTAAATTTTTAAAAGTATATTCTTAAAAGCACTGTTTGAAATTAATCATTCGCCCAGTGATTGATAAGTTAAAGGTAAAGGATGCTGCCTATTGGTTTGCCGATGAAAGGATTGCGACGCAAGGATGATGCCCAATGAGAGAATGCCGGTATTAAAATATAACATTTGCCTTTTAGCGGGCAAAAAAAAGCGACCAGGAAATGGGCCGCTCAATACATTTTTTATAAATTGTTAGTTTAATTGAAACTTCTGATCTTTTATTATTTTCTCATCTTCTTTTACCTTTTGTTCCCAAAGCCAGGCGGTACGCATCATTTCGTTGAGATCGTATTTTATTTCCCAACCAAGCTCGTTAACCGCCAGTTCGTTATTAGCATAAATTTCCACCACATCGCCAGGGCGGCGGGCATCGAGCTTATAATTAAGATTAACTCCGCTTACAGCTTCAAAGGCTTTTATGGCCTCTAATACCGTGTAACCATTACCCGTACCCAGGTTAAAAACATCGCAATTGGTTTTGTTTTTACCTGCAATCATATACTGCAATGCAAGGGTATGCGCATGGGCAATGTCGGAAACGTGTACATAGTCGCGAATGCAGGTGCCATCTCTTGTTGGGTAATCGCTGCCATAAACCGATAATTTATCAATTTTTCCGATAGCGGTTTGGGTTATTGCCGGAACCAGGTTGGCCGGTTTACCCAAAGGAAGTTCGCCAATAGCTATAGAAGGATGAGCGCCCACCGGGTTAAAATAGCGGAGTAAAATGTAATTGGCGTTGTTCTTTTTTGCTTCCCATTGTAAAATTTCTTCGCCCATTTGCTTGGTAGCTCCGTAAGGCGATTCTGCTTTTTTTATAGGTGATTGTTCCGTAACCGGCAAAGCATCCGGGGTGCCATACACTGTGCACGACGATGAAAAAACAAAGTGTTTAACATCAAATTCCTGTACACATTTAAGTAGGTTTATTAAAGAAAACATGTTGTTTTCAAAATAAAGCACAGGTTCTTCAACCGATTCGCCAACAGCTTTGTAGGCAGCAAAATGTATAATGCCGGTAATGTCAGGATTTTCTTGGAAAACCGCCATTGTATCGTTATAATCCTTAAGATCGACCTGGTAGTTTTTTACACGTTTCCCTGTGATTTTAGTAACGCCTTCTAATAAAAATTTTGTCGACCTGGAATTGTCGTCAATACAAATTACATCAAAACCATTGTTTATAAGGTCAACCATTGTGTGCGACCCAATATAACCACATCCACCGGTTACCAATATTTTACTCATAAATAATTGAATTAACTATAATGCATGCAAAATAAACCAAATAAGCCAGAACGGGTTTTATATAAACATTTTCATGATATAGAAAATAAGTGCAGCAAGTAAACCACT
>JBBSJX010000603.1:0-1599 GCA_038256825.1 Chitinophagales bacterium | reverse complement strand
TTTGTAATTGTTACTTCGACGGGCATATAAATCAATTTCCTCTCTAGGTTTTTTCAACATTTTTGCTAATTGGTAAATGGTAAAATCGTCGTATGCATATTCCAGGGTTCGGGCAGCATTTTCGTTAATTTTTACATCGTAAGGCACGTAGCCCAACTCGTTATAATATTTAACCCCTGTGCGGCCGGTACCCTGCGGACCTTCATTATTAGCACCATTTAAAAGTGCCTCGTACAACTCATTAATATCATAGCCTCTCAATCCTTTTATATAAGCATCGGCAACCACAGAAGCCGAGTTGTTACCCACCATTACATTGCGGTAACCCGGGCTTGACCATTCGGGTAAAAAGCCCCCTTCTTTATAATCATTGAGCAGACCTTTCTGCATTTCAATATTTATAGAGGGATACATTAAATTGAGGAAGGGATAAAGGGCCCGAAAGGTGTCCCAGAAACCGGTGCCCGCAAATAAATAACCATCCATTACTTTACCGTTATACGGGCTGTAATGAACTATTTTATTTTCACCATTAATCTCGTAATGCTTTTGCGGAAACTGCAGGGTACGGTATAAACAAGAATAGAATGTTTTGGTCTGTTCGATGCTTCCACCTTCTACTATTATTTTACTTAATTGTTTATTCCAGGCAGCTTTGGCTTTTTGTTTGGTAACATCAAATGCATCATTAGCAAGTTCTCTTTGTAAGTTAAGTTCTGCCTGCTCCAGGCTTATAAATGATGAAGCCACTTTAACGCTAACTGCTTCATCTTTTGCTGTGGCAAAACCAATAACCGCACCTGCATGACCGGCCTGAGCTTCTATTATATTATTGAGCAGAGCACTGTCTTTCCAAACATAGGTTACCGAAAAAGGCTTATTACAATAGACAACAAAATAATTTTTAAAATTTGGGCCTACTCCACCGCTGTTTTTGGTGGTATAACCCACAATTTTTTTACTACCCGGAATTACTTTCACATATGAGCCTTTATCAAAAGCATCAATTGCCAGGAAAGCACTATCGGTTTTGGGATAGGTAAACCTGAACTGCGCAGCCCTTTCAGTTGGGGTTACTTCTGCAGTTACATCAGCATCTGCCAGGTAAACACTGTAATAATAAGGTTTGGCAATTTCGGTTTTATGCGAAAACCAACTTGCACGATCCTGTTGTTTAAATTTTACCTTACCTGTGAGGGGCATTATGGAAAACTGGCCATAATCATTCATCCAGGGCGATGGTTGGTGCGTTTGTTTAAAGCCCAGTATTTTATCAGCACTATACTGGTACTGCCAGCCATTACCCATAGTGTTTGTTTGAGGTACCCAGAAATTCATACCCCAGGGCACAGCGATAGCGGGATAGGTATTACCATTAGACAAACTCGGTTTAGAATCTGTTCCCATTAATGTATTTACCCATTCAACAGGGTCAGAAACTTTTGTTACCACCTGGCTGAACGTTAAGGTGCAACAGAATACAGAAAGGGTTAAGAGCAAAAAATACTTCATGATGTTAATTAAATAATGGCAAAAACTTAGGCGCAAGAATTAATTTTTTGTTTTAAAAACGTCGTTAATAGTTTGTACCAAACCATC
>JBBSJX010000602.1:0-1626 GCA_038256825.1 Chitinophagales bacterium | reverse complement strand
CGGATTAGAGATTGTAGATATCATTCCTATAGAAATTAAATCGAACCCGCACAACGAAAAATACCTGCAAACCAAGCGGGATAAAATGGGTCACGAAATTTTAAATGAGCCTTTGTAGTTTAATATGAGCCAACATTTAAAGAAAAGGGTAGAAGCATTATGATAAATGTTTCTACCCTTTTTGTTTAGTTGGTATCGGTTGCTCAATGTTTATTAAGTACAAGTGAGTGAACCACTGGTAGGTCGGTCAGGCTACACCATGTTGAAAAGTGTTGCTTTGCTTGTTACCACAAAAACTATAACAATAAACCTTCAAGAAAAATATAAGCAACGCTGAAATAAATGATGAGGCCGGTTACATCAACCAATGTTGCAACAAAAGGTGCTGAGGATACGGCAGGGTCGGCACCTAATTTTTTAAGTAACAAGGGCAACATGGAGCCACTTAATGTTCCCCATAATACAACGCCTATTAACGAAACCCCCACGGTGCAACCAATAAAAAACCAATGGACTCCATAAATATGAGTGAATTGTTGCCAAACGGCTACGCGTATAAAACCAATTAATCCTAACAGGGTGCCTAACATTACACCGCTTAAAATTTCGCGGCGAAGCACCCGCCACCAATCTGTAACGGTAATTTCGCCCACGGCCATTGCCTGAATGATTAAGGTTGATGCCTGCGAACCACTGTTACCACCGCTAGAAATAATTAAAGGAATAAACAACGTTAATACAATGGCTTTGGCAATCTCATCTTCAAAGTAACCCATTGCAGTTGCCGTGAGCATTTCACCTAAAAACAGAATAACCAGCCAGCCAATCCGTTTTCTGAATAATTTAAAAAACGGCATTTCAAGGTAGGGCTCGTCCAGGGCTTCGGTACCACCCATTTTTTGCATGTCTTCGCTAAACTCTTCGGTAGCTACCCATAAAATATCGTCGATGGTAATAATACCCAACAATATATTTTTATCATCAACTACCGGTAAGGCCACCCGGTTATTCATTTTAAAAACCTGGTTGGCATGTTCCTGATCGTCGTAAACTTTAAGAGAAATCACCCGCTCATCCATCAACTCGCTAACCAGCCTGCCCGGTGGAGATAAGATGAATTCCTTTATCCTTATGTCATCCATTAACTCACCTTTGTCATTAATCACATAAATCACGTCGATGGTCTCGTTATCCTGGCCAAACTTTCTTATAATATCAAAAACCTCGTTTACGGTATTGTGTTCATAAACATAAATATAATCGGGGGTCATCAACCTGCCCACGCTGTCTTCGGGATAGCCCAGCAGCGATAAGGTTACCAGCCTTTCTTCGGGGTCTAATAATTTTATGAGGTCACGTAATACTTCTTTTGGTAAATCTTCTAAAAATGCTGTACGGTCATCAGCCTGTAACTCGTTTAAAAGTTCCGCATTTTTAAAAGAAGGCAGTTCAGATACAATACGCTTTTGAGTAGGAAAGTCTAAAATTTTAAAAGTACTTGCAGCTCTATGAATAGATAGATTGGCAATAATCCGGGCTTCAAAATCGGGGTATTCATAAATTAATTCAGCAACATCAGCAATATTCTGATCATCTAAAAATTCCCTGATTGCCAGCTTATCTTCG
>JBBSJX010000601.1:0-1634 GCA_038256825.1 Chitinophagales bacterium | reverse complement strand
GGATATTTTGCTGCAGGCCTTTAGCTAGTTTTTCAGAGAGAAAATTTTTATCAATGCCTGCCTTGTTGCTGAGGTAGCTATCTATCAACGTATCAAATTGCATGGTAACCATAAGTAGGGGGAAGGTAGCTTATTTAGAATCACAGGTCGGGCTTATTATGCATATTATTTTTCCCCTCTACAAAGATTTAACTGAAGGAAGATTTGTAACAATCCCCCCTGTAAAAATTTAATTCCCATATATTGCAAATATATTACCTTTCACAAGTCTCCTCTGTCTAACTATTTATTCATTTTTAATTATTGTATGGCAAACAAAAAAGACCTTGATTTTACTTACTCAACTATTGATAAGATTTTCCGGCTTAGTATTGGCGAGACCGGTGATTTTAGTGGTGCCCGGTATGATGGTGATTTTTCGATGACATTGGAGGAGGCGCAAAAAGCAAAACATAAATTTATTGCCGACAGCCTTAATATAAAAAAAGGAAGTAAAGTGCTGGATATGGCCTGCGGCTGGGGCCCTTTCTTAAATTACATAAAAGAGGATAGGGGTGCAGCTGCTTCCGGGTTAACATTATCTGAAGGGCAGGCTTTGGCTTGTCAGAAAAACGGGCTGAATGTACTAATAAAGGACTGCCGTTATATTACTCCGGAAGATTTTGGAACTTTTGATGCTATTACATGTATTGGAGGAATGGAACATTTCTGTTCGATTGAAGAATGGCAGGCTGGTAAACAGGAAAAGATCTACAATGATTTTTTCAAAACCATTTATGCATTATTACCGGTGGGTGGACGTTTTTATATGCAAACAATGGTATTCAGTAAAAATATGATTCCCTTTGAAGAGATCAGTGTAAATGCAAAAAGAGGTTCTACTTCGCATGTACTGGCATTAATGATCGAAGAGTTTCCCGGTTCCTGGTTGCCCTATGGGCCTGAAATGGTGATCCGGAATGCAGAACCATTATTTAAACTGATTTCAAAAAGCAGTGGGCGGTTAGATTATATTGAAACGATTGCTCAATGGAGAAAGAAATTCAGAAAATTTAATTTCAAGAAATATTTGTTATACGCATCGTTGCTTCCCAAACTTCTTACCAGCAAAAAATTCAGGAAGCAGTATGATATTTTTACAATAAGTCCCAACAGAGTGTGTTTCCAGGAAGAATCAATGGATCATTACCGGCTTGTATTCGAAAAAGTATAATTGAGGATGAGGTAATTAATCTATATTTATTCTATATTCCTTTTAAATCAGTAACCTTGATTTTTAAATTGCTGAAGGTTAATAAATAAATATTAAATAATTGAAGGCTGTTTGAAAAATAAATCTTAAATTGAGGATAACGGTTTAATCAAATGCTACGAATAAGAATAAAATTTTTGCAGCTTCTTAAACCACTTTCTCCATTTGATGGTTAGATTGCAAAAGATTACTGAAATCATCGATTGGAAATTCAACCCCTGTTTAAAAAAAAATTATCCTGCAATTGCCCGAAAAGGCAAGTGCATATTTATTATTTAATATATTACATTTGAAACATTCTTTAAAGTTCATTGATCCAGCAAAATCGGAGTTTTTACCTGCTTTAAAATTAAAAGTTGAACATTATTTTAAAAGCAATAAT
>JBBSJX010000600.1:0-1639 GCA_038256825.1 Chitinophagales bacterium | reverse complement strand
GTAAGACATAAAGTGGTGCTACAGTCAATCAATAAATCTATTCAGAAACGGATTGATGTTTGTAAATAAGTTATTGCAAAAGCTGGGTTTAGATAAGTTCATTTCTCCAGGAACATTTAAAAACATCTCAACCCTGATGACTGGCACTGTTATTTCGGCCATTATACCGATATTAACAGCACCAATTATGAGCCGGATATTTGCAGCTTCCAATTATGGAGTATTGGGGCTTTATATGAGTATTAGCGGCCTGATAGGCGTACTGGCCTATTCGCATTACACACAAGCCATCATGCTGCCCAAGGAAAACTCCGAGGCAAGGCAGGTAGTTTGGTTTGCAATCAGTTTCAGTACGGTTGTTAGTTTATGCGCCATGCTCGTTTTTATTATGCTGTACTTTTTTACAAACGTTATCAGCAGCTCCGAAATTCATTTGTGGTATTTTTTTATTCCTGTTTCCATTTTTTTAAATGGGGTTAATGCGGCCATCTTAACCTGGGCAAATCGTTTACAGAGCTATAAACAGCTTTCTTATAACCGGGTTATTCAGGCATTGATAACCGTGGTAGTGCAAATTACGCTGGGTATATTAATTAAAAATGAAACCGGTTTAATGGTTGGCTTGCTTACCGGGCAATTGGTAAGTGTGGTTTTACTGGTATGGAAATTTGGTACCAAACTGGAAACCGGAATCGGTTCGTTTGAATCGGCAGGCTTTAAAAAAATTGCAGTACAATATAAAAACCTGCTTTTTTACAGTACGCCCTCTGAATTCATAAATAACCTTATAAACCAAACCCCCATTTTTTTGTTGCAAAAATTCGGGGGAATTTCTTATGTTGGGTATTATAGTTTTACGCAGCGCTTCTTAGGTTTGCCGCAGATGTTTTTGTCTTCGGCTATAGTTGATATTTTTAAGCAAAAAGCCAGCGCACTTTATAGCCATACCGGTAATTGCAGGCCACTATTTATAAAGACTTTTAAAGTATTAACCGGATTGGCAATTGTGCCAGCAATAGTTGCAGTTTTATTTGCTCCGCAAATATTTACATTTGTTTTTGGTGCCCGCTGGCTAACTGCCGGCATATTTGCTCAGTACCTTTCCGTTATGTTTTTTTTCCGGTTTATCGCAAGCCCCTTAAGTTACATTTACATTATTGCAGGTAAATTGAAGGAAGATTTTTTAATTCACTTATTTTTTCTTTTTCTTACAACCGCATCATTTTATTTAAGCAATTTATTTTTCGAGGATAAAAAAATAATGATACTTAATTATGCAATAGCATATTCATTTGTTTATATTATTTATTTAGTACGATCTTATAAATTCAGTAAAGCATGAGTACATTTGAACGGGATTATTATGAAGCGGAGTCTTTCTGGGAAGGAGAGATGGTTTTAGACCCTGCTAATGTTGAGCGAATAAAAAAAACAATTGCCTTAATTCCTGCTGGGGTGAAAACATTGGCTGACATTGGATGTGGTAATGGGGTTTTTTTAAATGCATTAAAGGATGAAAAAAGGGAGTTAGATATATTGGGTATAGACAGAAGTAAAACTGCACTCGCTTACGTAAAGACTGCAAAAATGGAAGGGGATATATCTAATATTCCGCTTGCCGATAAATCAATTGACTGTG
>JBBSJX010000599.1:0-1650 GCA_038256825.1 Chitinophagales bacterium | reverse complement strand
TTACATAGGTTTTGCCAACTACTACTATTGGAAAACAGAACACCAAACAAAGTTATTCTAACAAACCGCCGTATGCCGAACGGCACGTACGGTGGTGTGAGAGGACAGTAAGGGAAATAATCCCTTACTTCCTACTCGATTCATTTCAAATTCTATTTGAGTGACATTAACATCACTTTCTTAATTGGCTATTTCTCCAGTGCCCATTTTACATTCTTTCCCCTACCTTTGCCGCCCAAATTATTAATTAACAAAACTTCACCGTAAATGAACAATTACGAATTGATGGTGATTTTTACCCCGGTTTTGAGCGATGATGAATTTAAAAATGCTCAAAAAAAGTTTACTACGCTTGTTACCGAAAATGGTGGTGAGATGGTAGCTGAAAACCCCTGGGGATTAAAATCACTGGCGTATCCGATCCAGAAAAAAACCACTGGTTTATACTGGGTTACGGAATTTATTGCGCCATCCGACTTCAATGAGAAGCTGAAAATACAGCTTCTACGTGATGAGAGCGTTCTCCGTCACATGACTACGAAACTAGACAAGTATGCCATCCTGTACAATGACAGGAAAAGAAAAGGCTTACCAACAGGAAACGAAAAAGCAGTGGAGGTATAATCATGGCAAAACCAAATGAAATTAAGTACCTGACCGCGATTAAAACTGACAAACGTCCTAAGAAGTATTGTCGTTTTAAAAAGTACCGCATTCGCTACATTGATTATAAGGATATTGAATTCCTTAAGAAGTTTTTAAATGAGCAGGGTAAATTATTGCCTCGCCGCCTAACTGGTAATTCCTTAAAGTACCAACGGAAAGTGAGCGATGCAGTTAAAAAAGCAAGGCAGATGGCTTTGTTGCCTTATGTAACAGATCTTTTGAAATAAAAATTTTTCACTCTAATCACGCTTTAGCGTGAGACAGTGCTACTTAATGTAGTATTGGGTAAACACACAATTATGGATATTATTTTAATTCAGGATGTTGATAATCTTGGTGGAAAAAATGAACTGGTAAAAGTAAAAAATGGCTATGCCCGTAATTTCTTAATTCCACAGGGATTAGCATTAGAAGCAAATCCTTCAAATCGTAAAATATTAGGCGAAAGATTAAAGCAGGCAAAAAAGAAAGAAGATAAAATGCTAGCCGAGATCAATAGTGTAATAACTAAATTGAAAGAAGCGCCGTTAAAAATTGGAGCAAAAACAGGAACCAGCGGCAAAATTTTTGGTAGTGTTACTTCATTACAAATCAGCCGTGCTATCAGGGACCAGAAGGGTTATGAAATTGATAGAAAGAAAATTTCTATTAATGATGATGTAAAGGAATTAGGTGCCTATAAAGCTACAATTGACTTTGGTAATGGTCAAAATGCCGAAGTTGACTTTGAGGTGGTTGCAGAATAAATTTACTGTTAGATCATAACTATAAAGCCCACCCGAAAGAGTGGGTTTTTTAGTCAATAAAAGTTTAAGTTTGGTGAAGCATTGGTGTGGTTTTTGTTTCAAGTAAAACTCTTGAGTAAGTGCGACCGAGTTACCCAATTATAATATCTTTTGTAAAGACTTCTAAAGTATCCTATTGAATGAGTTGTAATTATTTACTCTTCAATATTTATTTATGCAAAGGATTTTTACTCTTTTC
>JBBSJX010000598.1:0-1662 GCA_038256825.1 Chitinophagales bacterium | reverse complement strand
TACTTTTAAAAAGCCACGTTAAAAAGTATGTTTATAAGTTTTTGCTTATCTGCAGGCTTTTAACAAATTAAAATGGTAACCGATCCGAGCCATCATCTGCAGGAGTCATGCTCTCATCATTTTCGGAACTATCAAATCCTTCCATGCCTGGGTGACCTCCGTCGCTTCGTTTATCCAGCATGATCAAATTATCGCCAACCACTTCGGTCGCAAATTTTTTATTGCCGTCTTTGTCTTCCCAGCTACGGGTTTTTAAGCGGCCTTCAATGTACACCAGGCTTCCCTTGTGCAGGTATTTTTGCGCCAATTCTGCCAATCCCCGCCATAAAACTATGGTATGCCATTCGGTTTGCGATATTAATTTACCACTCCTGTCCTTGTAGGTTTCGGTGGTGGCCAACGAAAATTTTGCTACTCCGATATTTCCTTCCAGAAACTGCATATCCGGATCTTTGCCCAAGTTCCCTATCAGCATTACCCTGTTTACGCCTCTCATAATTTATACTTTTGCTAATGATTCTCAATTTCGTTTAGCGTTTCAACAAATTTAAAGATACATTTTTATCTGTCAAACGTTAACGGGTTATTTTCTGCAAGCCAGGCCGTAATAAATTTAGGGAAGGGCAGTTTTTTTAGTTGTTTTAACCCCACAGCGGTATAGCCTGTGGGCAAAAAAGGGCTTTTAATTTCTGCATAAATAAACCTGCCATGTATTGTTTGATGTGTTAACTGTTGCCTGTATGCTTTAGAAACAATAATGTTATCAGCCGTTTTTAAAAAAGCAGACTTTTTCAGCAGCGTTTCGGTCACTGCATTTTCTTTCTCCAGTAAAATAAATTCGTACAGGTTTTCCCAAATATCTTTTCCAGCTCTTTTACGAACGTAAACTTTGCCTTCAAACTTCAATACAAAATAATAAAGCCAACGTTCTTTTTTAATAAGCTTTCCTTCTTTTACCGGAAGCTGGCTTACAAGCCCCGTTTTAAGCGCAACGCATTTTTTATTTAACGGGCAACTGCTGCATAAAGGATTTTTTGGTTTACAGATAACGGCTCCAAAATCCATAATGGCCTGGTTATATATACCCGGCTTTATTTTTTCTAAAAGTTGTTGAGCCAATGCGGCAAAGGCTTTCCTGCCGGTTGTGCTGTCGGTTGCAGTATCTATTCCGAAAAAACGGGCCAATACCCTAAACACATTTCCATCTACCACTGCATGGGGTAAATTAAATGCAAATGATGCTATGGCAGCAGCAGTGTAAGGTCCCACACCTTTTAATCTTAAAATTTCTTCGTAGGTCTCCGGAAATTTTCCCTGCTTTTCAACGGCAATAAATTTTGCAGTGGCTACCAGGTTTTTACAACGTGTATAATATCCCAACCCTTCCCAAAGTTTAAAAACTTTTTGTTCGGGTGCATTGGCTAATTTTTCGATTGTTGAAAATGTTTTTATAAACCGGTTATAATAATTCCAGCCCTGTTCCACACGTGTTTGCTGTAAAATAATTTCGCTTAGCCAAATTTTGTATGGATCGTTTTCTCCCTTCCAGGGCATTTGTCTTGTATTTTCAAGAGCATTCCATTGCAATAGCTTTTCAGTAAAATATTTTTTATCTTTTTCGGTCATATTAAATCATTGGGACTTTTCAGAGCTTGACTCCGC
>JBBSJX010000597.1:0-1686 GCA_038256825.1 Chitinophagales bacterium | reverse complement strand
TGTAGCATGTGCTGCACAAAAGCAAAGTCGGCAGTGCCTTTGGGAGCCAAGCGGCCATAAGGCGCATAGCGGTCGTCGCTCATAAACAACGGGCTTGCACTCCACTCTGCACTAAAAGGCGGGTTGGCAACAATGGCTTCAAAACGTTGGTCAATATGTTGAGGCCGCTCCAGGGTATCTTCATTTTTAATGTCAAACTTTTTGTAATGCACATCGTGCATGATCATGTTCATGCGGCATAAGTTAAAAGTGGTAGGGTTGCTTTCCTGTCCGTAAAAAGCCGCTACCTCTTTTACTTCTTTGGCCACCCGCAGCAACAACGAACCGGAGCCACAGGTTGGGTCATACACCGATTTTAATTTTGTTTTACCCACCGTAACCAGGCGAGCCAATACGCTGCTCACCTGCTGTGGTGTATAAAACTCGCCGGCTTTTTTACCGGCACCGCTGGCAAACTTACCAATCAGGTATTCGTACGCATCGCCTAATATATCGCTTTCGGTATTTTTTAAATCGAAATCAATGGCTTCTAAATGAGACAGCACTCTTACGATCAATTCGTTTTTAGCGGTTTCTGTTTTACCCAGTTTGCTGCTGGTTAAATCCAGGTCTTCAAACAGGTTTCCAAAATCTTCCTCGCTTTCGCTGCCCATGGTACTTTGCTCAATAGAGGTAAGTACTTTGGCCAGGTCATCTAATATAAATTTGCTTTTACCCTCGGCATTCCCCCGGCGGGCCAGTTCGCTGAATAGTTCGGATGGTTTTAAAAAGTAACCGAGTTTATCCAGCGCCTCTTCTTTAACGGCTGCCAGCAATGCCTTTTTATCTTTGTGTGTTTCTACCGTGTTGTAGGTTATTTTATCCGGCTTTAAAATATCATTGGCATAGGCCTCCATCTTTTCGCTCAGGTATTTGTAAAAGATAAAGCCCAATATATAATCCCTGAAATCATCGGCATCCATTTTACCACGAAGTGTATCGGCTATTTTCCAGAGTTGTTGTTCGAGTTGCTGTTTTTTATCGTCGGCCATTAAGAGGGGTTAGTTGTATTATAGAGTGGTTGCAAATTAAGGATTTTAATTGTTATGGAAAGGCGAGTGGTATGGGCTTCCATTTGATACGAAAAAAAAGTAAGTTGCCAACTATAGGGATTGATAGACAAATGTCCATTACTACGAAATTAATGTTACTTTAGGACTCGTGACTGGTCGAAGCCCAGACCGCCCCAGTTAGTGTGTGTTGTCCACAGCAAAGTGGATAAGAAAAGTATTTTAAAAAGACGCATAGATATCCTAATAGCGTAGTTTTTTACACGATGGTAATTTTGATGGTATACCGAGTGCAAATAAGGCTTTTCGATTAAAAGGTACAGGAGATACAAGCATGAAATTATGAGCATCTTATTTAAATAGAGCGCAAACTTTAAAGGTTTCTCACTAAAAATAAGTTCAGAAAAATTTATCACATGATACAACGCAACCGATTTATTCTTAGGAATATTACAAGAAAATTCATGACTTTTAAAATCACATAGCCTGAAAATTTCAATTAGTCATGTGGACAATCTCATGTGAAGTATCAGTATTTAGTACCTACGTATCCGTTCTACCAACCCCTTGTTTCCTATGATTTATTTGCGTAGTAATTTTGCGGCAGCAGCTCTTTGATTTTATTGATCGGGTGATC
>JBBSJX010000596.1:0-1699 GCA_038256825.1 Chitinophagales bacterium | reverse complement strand
TTTTGCTGTTGCACGAAGACACTTTAATTGGTGGATTAGGAGGAGAAATCAGTGCGTGGATCAGTGAGCACTGTTTTCAATACCTGGATGCACCCATTGTACGGTGTGCCTCTTTAGATACACCTATACCTTTTAATTTAGAACTGGAAAAGCATTTTATGGCCAAGGCTCGGCTAAACGATGCCGCAGAAAAACTACTCAACTATTAGCAACGGATAGTTTGTACAAAAACAAAAAAGCGCCACACAAAGGGTGGCTTTAATACTTATTACCGGGCTTGTCTTACTTTTGCCGCATGAAACTAAGTCAGCTTGCAGGCACACTAATTGGCTCCGAGATTGTAAAATTGGGTAATGCCATTAACGACCGTATACGTAAGGGAGAAAAGATTTACAACTTCACTATCGGTGATTTTGATCCTGCCATTTTTCCGATACCACAAAAATTAGAAGATGAAATTGTTGATGCTTATAAACATCATAAAACAAGTTATCCGCCAGCCGACGGTGTTGCCGAACTGAGAGAAGCCGTATCAGCTTTTATCCGCGACCGCGAAGGTCTGGAGTATGCTCCCAACGAAATTCAGATAGCTGCAGGAGGCCGTCCGCTTATTTATACCATTTTCAGGATACTGGTCGATAAAGGTGATAAAGTAATTTATGCTTCACCATCATGGAATAATAACCATTATACCCATATGAATGAAGCGGAGCATTGCGTAATAGAAGCATTGCCTGAAAATAATTTTATGCCTACTGCAGAGGATATAGCGCCGCACGTAAGCGGGGCAACTCTAATAGCCCTTTGTGCGCCTCAAAATCCTACAGGCACCACTTTTAAAAAGGATGAGTTAGGTAAGATTTGTGATTTGGTTTTGAAAGAAAACAGTAAGCGGGGGACGGATGAAAAGAAGTTGTATGTAATGTTCGACCAGATGTACTGGACCATGACCTATGGCGAAATTGAACATTATAACCCGGTAACCTTAAGGCCGGCAATGCGTGAATTTACCGTGTTTGTTGATGGAATATCCAAAGCATTTGCAGCCACCGGGGTAAGGGTTGGATGGTCGTTTGGACCTGCGGAAATTATTGCAAAAATGAGGGCAATACTTAGTCACTTAGGTGCATGGGCCCCCATGGCTGAACAAAAAGCTACCGCTAAATATCTTGGACAAAAAGAGGATATTGATGCTTATTTAAAAAATTTTAAAGCCGAAATTGAAGAAAGGCTGGTAAGAATATATACCGGTTTTATACAATTAAAAAATGATGGTTTTAATATAGATGCGATAACCCCACAGGCAGCACTTTACCTTACAGTAAAAGTTGATTTGGTAGGTAAGAAAACCAAGGATGGAAATATTTTAAATGAGCAAAGTGATGTTACCGCATATTTATTAAGCGAAGCTAAACTGGCAATTGTTCCTTTTTATGCGTTTGGTGCAGATAGTCGGTCGCCTTGGTACAGGCTTAGTGTAGGTACCTGTAAAAAGGAAGAGATTGATGAAATGCTGGGAAAATTAAGAGCAGCATTATCAAAGCTTCAATAAAATCTGGTTTGGATAAAAGACAAAAGGACCTTGAAAGAGGTCCTTTTGTAATTAAATTTTAAATCGAATTTTCTATTAATTTTTGTTAAAAAAAAACTGGAAGGGTTTTAGCTTTTTTTCGCGGATTATTTGCTCAATAAGATGGGC
>JBBSJX010000595.1:0-1728 GCA_038256825.1 Chitinophagales bacterium | reverse complement strand
GTTTTTGCAGGCATGTGCGTACTCATTGTTTTCTGGGCAAAGGAGTTCGACGAAATTTTGAGCTTCACCATATTCCTGGATAGTATAGGGATGGCAACATCGGCGGCAACTATATTTATTCTGCGTAAAAAAACGGCAGGCATAGATGAAAGTAAAATTTATACCATGAAGAAATTATACCCGTGGCTGCCCATACTTTTTATACTGGCTTATATTTTTGTTGCCATAAGTATAGCTTTGGATAAACCAAATACTGCTTTAACAGCCACCATTGTTTTGGCTGCTTTTATTATTTTGTATTTTATTACAGGCAAAGTTAACAGGCGTAAAGTGCAGCGTGTTGGGGAAGATGGTGGTAATAAGTAATAAGTAAAAAAGTAAAAAGTAAAAAGTAAAAAGTAAAAAGTAAAAAGTTGTAATGCATTTGAATAATGGGGGAGCCGGCATTGGATCTATAATAAAGCATTGTTGCGTCGCACTCTTGTACATTTGTTTGTAAAGGCAGCACTTTTTGCCGGTATTATATTCTACACTTCTCAGGCAATAATCATTTTTTATAACCATCTATTATATGTCCATCTCAAACATTATAAACGAACTGGGCGAACAAAGAGCTATGTATTTTAATGCCATAGCCCCGCCAATTATGCAAACCAGCAATTTTGCATTTAATACGGTGGAAGCTATGCGCCAGGCCTTTGCCGATGAATACTCCACCTACTTATATAGCCGGGGTTTAAACCCTACTGTGGATATGTTGCGTAAAAAACTGGCAGCACTGGACGGTGCAGAAGATTGCCTTGTTTTTAACAGTGGTGCAGCCGCCATTTTCGCTGCTGTTTTGGCTAATGTAAAAAGTGGTGATCATATTATCTCGGTTAACAAACCCTACTCGTGGGCGCAAAAAATGTTCAATGTTATTTTGCCCCGTTTTAATGTTACAACCACGTATGTTGATGGAACCCTGGTAGAAAATTTTATAAGCGCTATCCAACCCAATACAACGCTTATTTATCTTGAAACACCCAATAGCTGGGACTATGCCCTGCAGGACCTTGAAGCGTTAGCTTCTCTTGCTAAAAAGCACAACATTGTAACTATTTGCGATAATAGTTACTGTACCCCCCTTTACCAAAAGCCTATTGAACTAGGTATTGATCTTAGCTTACAGTCGGCCACCAAATACATAGGCGGCCACAGCGATGTGGTAGCAGGTGTGCTATCAGGTTCAAAGCAAATGATGGAGCGGATTTTTAATAGTGAATACCTGTGTATTGGCAGCGGTATTCAACCTTTTAATGCGTGGTTACTGCTTAGGGGTTTGCGTACATTACCAATGCGGCTTGAGCGGATATCAGCAACCACACTTAAAGTTATTGAATACCTCCAAAATCATCCATTGGTCGAACGTGTCATTTTTCCTTTCAGCCCAAACTTTGCTCAAATTGAACTGGCAAAAAAGCAAATGAAAAATGCCTGTGGCCTGTTAACTTTTATTTTTAAAGCAGATACGGTAACACAGGTAGAAAGTTTTTGTAATGCACTAAAAAATATTTCAATGGCAGTTAGTTGGGGTGGTTACGAATCGCTTATTATTCCAAGATGTGCCGGCACATCGGCAGAAAAATTTAATGCCAACGACCCTATGGATAGGAGCCTAAGGTTATATGTTGGTTTAGAAGATGCGGAGTACATTATAAGCGATCTTGACCAGGCTTTTAAACAGTT
>JBBSJX010000594.1:0-1735 GCA_038256825.1 Chitinophagales bacterium | reverse complement strand
TACTTCTTCAACATTACTTAACGACGAAATCATTACAACCGAGGCGTCCTTTGTTTTACAATAAGTTTTTAGCGGGTTAAATGTTTGCCACTGGCTGGTGCTGATGGCATATTTAACCATTTGTTGCGGATTGCCCACCTGCCGTTTGGGTAATTCCTGGTCGGGTATGTACCGCACTTCCATATTTTGCTTAATAAGGTTGTCGTAAACCGTCCAGGCCATCATTTTATAATAATTTAAAAAAGGAACTTCGGCCGGGGTGTTACCTACTATATTAAAGTCAGTAAAAAACGAGGCATACAAATAAACATGCGATGCGTAAGGATCCATTATCTCCGGCACCCGTACCACCAACTCTTTATTTTTAGCATAAATTTTCCACACAATCCGCCTTACGTCATCATTGTTTTCAAAGTTTTTATAGTTTAGGTATTCGCCTTCCAGTTTGCGCATTTCATCAATCCGGGTATTGGTTTCTTCGGTTTTACGGGGCAATATTTTTAATCCAGTTTGTTTTAATGTACCCGGTTGGGTAAAAAAATGACTGCTTGCAGGCAGGTCTACCGCTATTGAAAAAAACTGGAAAACATCTTCAAAATAAAGGATAGCCTTTTGAACATGATATTCTTTAATAGCAGGCAAAGGCCAATGGTACGTTCCGCTTATAGTAGTGCTAAAAAATTTGTTTTGTGTATTTTCCAGCAACGAAAATTTATCGGAGAAATGTTTTTCATCGTACTGCAACCTTAATTTAACAAACCCAAAAAGTGGTTTAATTACAGGTTGAATAAAAAGGCGAACTGTTTGTTTATGGTGCAATTCACTTTCCTGCAAATCGGTTGATAATTGAAAATTAATTTGTGCCTTTTTTCGCTTGTATAATAAATAGAGCAAAGAGGTAATTACCGAAATGAAAGCCAGGCTTAAAAGGATGAGACCAAAAAAGGCGGCCACTTTAACCAGTAAAGTTAAAATATCAACAAAAGAACTTTCGCTATTAAACAGGTAGGATTGCAATATTTTATATGCAGCCACCGTTGCTATAGTAAACAATAAAAAATATAATGTAAAGGGGATGTAAAAGCCTGCCTGTTTAAAATAATTGCGGTATCCGGATATTTTCATTGTTCACTTTCGGGTGTCAAGTTAAACAAAGATCAGTTTACAGAAAAAAGAGATGAAGGAACCTTATTATTTTTAACCGCCTTTTCACTTTCTTTGCACCCTTTTAAAAATGAGTCAACCTATCATATATAACCTTTGTCCTTCGTGTAATAGCGCTGCCATAAGTAAAGTTTTTGCGTGTAAAGATTATACCGTAAGCCACGAAACATTTGAGGTGTGGAAATGTTCGACCTGTACATTGCGGTTTACACAAAAAGTTCCTTCGGCTGAGGCTATTGGACCTTACTATCAATCGGCCGAATATGTATCGCACAGCGATACCAAAAAAGGTTTAGTGAACAGGATTTACCACATCGTTAGAAATTATACTTTAACCTCCAAGCATTCGCTGGTAAATAAAGCAACAGGTAAAACTGTAGGAAACCTACTGGATATTGGGGCAGGAACCGGTGCTTTTGCTCAAACCATGCAAAAAGCTGGTTGGAATGTTACAGGATTGGAGCCCGACGAAACAGCCCGTGAAAATGCTTTTAACAATCACGGGATTAAACTGGACACTTTAGAGGAATTGCCCAAACTGGCTTCCGAAACCTATGATGCTATTACATTG
>JBBSJX010000593.1:0-1745 GCA_038256825.1 Chitinophagales bacterium | reverse complement strand
TACCGCCGGTATGACCGCCTTTTATATGTTCCGCTTGTATGCAACTACTTTTCTGGGAAAGTTCAGGGGTACAGAAGAACAAAAACATCATCTGCACGAAAGTCCTTCAGCCATCACCATTCCATTAATCATTCTCGCCATATTAAGTGTTGTAGGTGGTTTTGTTGGTATACCAGAAGTATTTGCACCTGATGCACATTGGTTAGCAACATTCTTATCGCCGATAATTATTAACCCTGCTGAAGGGCATCACCTGGCACATACAACGGAATATATATTAATGGGTGTATCGGTAGGAATTGCATTGATTGCCATTATGTATGCCTGGACGAGGTTTAGCCGTAACCCGGAAATGGCAGATGCTACTGGCGCAGGAAAGGTGCTTGCCAACAAATGGTATGTTGACGAATTATATGATGCTGTAGTAGCACGACCATTACAATCGTTTGCCGGTTTTTTAAATAAAAAGTTTGAAAAAAATATAATTGATGGCCTTGTAAATGGGGTGGGTAGGGGAATACAATATGCAGGAAGGCAAATACGACTGGTGCAAAGTGGCCAGGTTGGAAATTATATTTTATTGATGGTGTTAAGTTTGGTGTTGATGATATTGATGATTTTTTACGGACACAATCTTAACCCTATAATTAACTGGATATTTAAATAAGTGCTGTTTTTAATAAACCGGCAACTTTTAATTGAAACCTAAAGTTGCCTGTGGGTTTGCCGATGAACGTACTGCGACGCAACGATGTTGCTGTATGTTATAAAGCTGGAAGCCAAATAAAAAACAGCTTCGTTTAGAAGTAAAACAAAATTATGATCCCTGTTTTATTGATATTAATTCCTTTGCTGAGTGGTTTAATTACCTTCTTTCTTAAAGATGAAAGGACCGTTAAAGCATGGGCTTTGTTTAGCTCGGTGGCTACTTTAGCAGTTTCGCTTTTAAGTCTTGCGCACCAAAGCAACAGCACTCAACTTTTGTTTGATGCAAAATGGCTTCCTATACTGGGTAGTCGTTTTACGGTTTCGTTAGATGGGATGGGAAAAATGGTTACGCTTTTAACAGCAATTTCATTCCCGGTTATTTTTGCTGCTACCTATAAAAACTTTTATAAAAATGCCTCTTCCTTTTATGCGCTCATGTTATTATCGCAGGCGGGTTTAATGGGTGTTTTTTGCGCTGCAGATTTACTTTTGTTTTACTTTTTCTGGGAGCTGGCGCTTATCCCGGTTTACTTTTTATGTTCCATCTGGGGCGGCGAAAGAAGAATACAGGCAACCTTTAAATTTTTCATTTACACGTTTGCAGGATCATTACTAATGTTGCTGGGTATATTATATGTTTACTACCAAAGCCCGGTTCATTCATTTGCATTATCAAACGTTTCGAACATTGTTTTTGCTGAGGGTAAAAGCAACTTTGTATTCTGGTTGTTCTTTTTAGCTTTCGCCATCAAAATGCCCATTTTTCCTTTTCATACCTGGCAGCCCGATACTTACGAGCAGGCACCTACTGCGGTTACAATGGTATTGAGCGCGGTAATGGTTAAGATGGGTGTTTTTGCAGTGATACGTTGGTTATTGCCCATTTTTCCTGAGGCTTCGGTAAGCATGTCGCATATAATTATTTTGCTTTCCGTTATCGGAATGATCTATTGTTCGCTCATAGCCATAAGGCAGGATGATATGAAACGATTAATCGCCTATTCTTCCATTGCGCATATTGGGTTAATGAGTGCAGC
>JBBSJX010000592.1:0-1746 GCA_038256825.1 Chitinophagales bacterium | reverse complement strand
CTGTAAACAAAACCCCTGGTGTCAGGTTTAATTTTCTTGCTCATAAAGGCAAATTACTGGAGTGAATAATTTTTTAACTTCCAAAGGTAACGACAGGAAACGTTTGAGTGTGATGGTGGAAGGGGAAAGGCAACACTGGTTGTAGTTATTTAAATAAACGTCCTATTCCAATTCGGCCTTTAAGCTTAAATCAATGCTTTTAGCCTGGTGAATTAAGGCGCCTACACTTATGTAGTCTACACCGGTTTGGGCGTATTTTATAATATTTTCCAGGTTTATTCCGCCACTTGCTTCGGTTTCAAAACGGTTTCCTATTAACGATAAAGCTTCGCTTATCATAGAGGGCGAAAAGTTGTCGAGCATTATTCTAAACACTTTGCCGTAGCCTACTTTTACAACTCTTTTTACATCTTCAATTGAGCGGGTTTCCACTTCAATTTTTAAATCAGATTTTTGTTCGGTTACATAATTATGTGCCTCCATTATAGCCTTTTCAATACCGCCACTGTAATCAATGTGATTGTCCTTAAGCATGATCATGTCGTATAAACCAAAACGATGATTAATGCCGCCACCAATTTTTACCGCCTCTTTTTCCAGCAACCTAAAATTTGGGGTGGTTTTGCGGGTGTCTAAAATTTTGGTATGATAGCCTGATATTTTTTGCGTGTATTGATGGGTGAGTGTAGCTATTCCGCACATGCGCTGCATAATGTTCAATACCAGCCGCTCACATTTTAAAATGGTATGTATGGTTGCTTCTACTTTAAAAGCAATTTCACCGGGCCGCATTTTTTCACCATCGTGTTTGTGCATTTTAAAAACCGAAGTTGGTTCAACTATTTTAAAAGTCTTTTCTGCAACATGAACCCCTGCAAGTATTCCAGCCTCCTTAATTTTTAATATGGCCTTCCCCCTTTTAGTTTTTGGAATACAACTTAAGGTGCTATGGTCGCCATCGCCCACATCTTCAGCAAGTGCGTAGCTGACAAGGCGGTTTAATTGTTCGTTATACGAATTCATGGTAATAAAATTAGGGGATTTAAAACTTATTGAAAAAAGGATAAACTGTGAGAACAATTGTAAATGGGAATTTTTTGAATAGTTACTAATTTGAAAATGGTTGCTGCAATATTGTAGCAACTACAAGTGAATGAACCTTCAAAACCGATCAGGCTACAAGAATGTTGAATATTTAACAGACATTTTGCCCTAATAAAAAAGCCCCGCAACTGCAGGGCTTTAAATAATTATTAACGGTTTTAGTTTATTCTTACTGTGATAATCTGATGTTTGCCATCTTTTAGCTTTAACATCATGGATAATTTATACCCATCGTTTCCGTTCAATAATTTGCCGGCAATATACATGGTGCCACTCATTTCACGTTGAGAAGAAAGGTCGAAACCTTTAATATTATTATCATCGTAAAACGACTTTAACGCAATGCCAGCCTGGTTTTTACCGATGCTTTTAATTTCGTCTTTTTCAGGAAATTTAATGTCGAGGATTTTATCAAAATAATTGGAAACCGCGTCGGCATTACCTGATTTTAGTGCATTAATTATAGGTGCGCTGTCGGTTTGTTGCGAAAACGATAAGTTGGAAATTGTAAGAAAAACTATGATTAAAAAACTTTTCATATAAAAATTTAATGGATTGCCTCACTAATGGCTAAAAATATGCCAAACTGCTTACATGACCTAGCTATTAAGTATAAATTGATGGGAAGGAAATGGTTGCATT
>JBBSJX010000591.1:0-1747 GCA_038256825.1 Chitinophagales bacterium | reverse complement strand
TTAACGTAGGGTATGGCGTTCCGTCCACATGTCCTGCAGTATTAATAGAATAAGGATTTTTGTTAAGACCACAATTATCCGAATAAACAACATAACTGCCATCCGGCTGAATTCCAAATGCATCTCCGTGATTGCCATCGGGTACGTTTGCAGTTACTCGCCCCAGGCTAACCATACCCGTTGGCGTAACTCTGTAAAAATCAAAAAGAGCTTCGTAAGCAAGAATCAGGTTTCCTGCAGGATCAAAATTTAATCCATATCTACCGCCGTTAAAGCCGGTGGCGTATATGCTGGATGCCCCCGTGGCCGGGTTAATTTGCCGAATTGTCCTGGTAGCATTATCACCTGTATAAATCATGCCGTCTGGCCCTAATGCCATCCTTACTATTTCGGTATGCGAAAAGGGATAATTGGCAATTAAAGAAACTACACCGGCCCTTGTAATTTTATATAAATTAAAAGAATTGCTGTACACACTGGTAACGCCTGCTACATACACAGTTCCCGTTAACCTGTCGGCAACAACACCGTCCAGAATTTGACCTGCTAAAATACCTCCCTGGGCAACCGTTCTTATGGTAAAGCCAGGAAGTACGGTAGGCTGGGCAAAGGTTTTTGAAATTAAAAAAAATGTTGTACAGAGTAGAAATAACTTAATTAATTTTCTCACAATAATTTAGTTTATAAGTATTAAAAATGTATAGTAGTAGCTATATTCATAGGATTAAAAGAAGTCGGTAGTTCCACCTTTAAATTTGGCAGCAGCGTATTATTACCACATATTGGCTTCAATTCCTGAAATTGCAAAACAGGCATCGATAAATGCCTCGTTATTGTTTCTCCATCTGATAAATTCTTAATAATAACATTACAATTTAAAACCTCATCCCTATTACTTTCACTCCTTATTTGTAACTGTACCTGGTTAACAGTATCGCACCTTATTACACGAAAAGAAACATCCAGGTGGTCTTTACTTTCTCCGAGTATTCTCCAATTATTAAAAATAATAGGTTCCGTTGGTAATTGTGCATAGGCATATTGGCAGCTTAACACAATAACCAATACCATTAGCATGCGGTAAATAGATTTCCATTTTACAGTTTTTAGTAAAAAGGAATTTTTAACTGGAAGTAATGAAGATTTCATAAATAAGTGTTTATAATGTGTCGTTTTGTATAAAAAATTGTTTTAATAAAATGCTATAGTTGTAAAAAATAAAAGAAAATAAAAAGACCCTTGAGGATATGCTGAGCATTCAAAAAGTATAAATCGCTTTGCAGTAAAATATTTTTTCATAAACTATCATGTTCTAATCCGCTGTAAAAGAAAACGCAATGGCTAGTTAGATTCACAAAAAATTCGGGGCTCTAAAAAATAATATTTAAACCAGATAAGCTAAAAAATGAAGTATTGAAAAATAAACTTTCGCAACTTTAGTTTTAAACGAATCTGTCAATTGAATTACCAGTATGCATATACAGGAAATTACAATCACATTTCAAAACGTAAACCTTTGGGGAGGTTTTTAACAGGAATAAGAGATTGGTTTATATTTGGTAACATACACCACTATCCTGAATTAGTATTCAGTCAACATGTTACAGTCGAATAAACCCAATTCTTTTGTAAAGAAAAGGAAAATTATAATTTAAAAGCGTTTAATGGAAAGCGTTTGCTCACTCAAATAAAACACATATAATTTTAGTAACAAGAGAAAAGCCGCGTTAATAAAGGCTTACAAGGT
>JBBSJX010000590.1:0-1751 GCA_038256825.1 Chitinophagales bacterium | reverse complement strand
AGCTACTTAAAGACTGCAACAATTTAAAATGCTGACAACTTTTATTTAACCCTAACTAATTAATACCAAATTATGTGCAGCACAACACTGCCAAATATTCTAAACTTTTAAAACGTCAGGTAAAAAGCAATTATTTATAGGGGATATTAAACATCGTTCCTGGTAGTATCCTGTTTAATATTATGATCTCTTTCAGAGTCGGAGCTGGAGAAAACTTTTTCAATGGTATGCATCAACGAACTGATAGGGCCTTCCATTTTATTGGTTCTATCGTCCATAGCAGGATCATTTAAATGCTCACCTAAATGTAAACTGGGAGGTAGGTATAAAAGTATCTGATCGCGCTGATTGGTAAACGTATCACGTAACCTTTGCCCATCATTTTGTTCACCAATATTTTCACGAACAATTCTTATGGTTTCGCTGACAATCTTTGCCATTTCACCCCTGGCCTCTTCGGCTGTTACCCCTGCATAAGCGGCAACCTGGTCAATAACATTTTCAGCATTTTCGGCAAACAAAGCGGTATCCCAATCTGAGAAATTATTTCCACGCTGCAATTCATCACTATTATCGTTACTGCGGGTATATTTAAAAAGACCTACTAAAACAGCAGGAATAGCGGCTTGTGCAAGTGAATTGGTTTCATGACCTTCAATTTTTTCCTGTTGAGTATTGGGATCAATTTTATGAATGGGTTCATATCCTAACTTCTCCTGGAGTTTCTCTATTAAATTAATGGCCATGATTTTTAAAATTTTGGTTTTATATACAGTGGTATACTAAATAAAAAATATTATGCCTTTTAAGCATAACAGTATTGAATAAATATAAGTTTAAAAACAGTAAAGACTGTTTTCTAAAATTACTCTTTCTTTTCTATCCATTCAAAGTCAACTGCTTTTACCATGTCGTTAAAAGCATCCAAAACAAATGCTGGAGGTGTGGCTAATTTTCGTATGGATGTATCAATCCAGGCACCATCCACTGTAATTATTGCAGCTACCTTTTCCTTATTTTTTATTATTTCATGTACCATAGTCCAGCGGCTAATATCGCGTGTTGTCTTTTTTAACTGAAGGTTTATTTTAATATGGTCACCAAAATGTATTTCTCTTTTAAAAACACATTCCTCCCTAAACAATATTGCACCAACTTTATGTTGCAACATCTGGCCGGGGGTTACACCATGATCATTTAAAAAACACATACGGCAGTAGGCACCAAAATCGTAATAAACTGAATGCCTTAAATGAAAATTAGGATCCAGGTCGCTCCAACGTATTTCAACAGTTTTATTATACAGTTCCATTTTTTTAGGTCGATTGGTAAATGCGTTGCGTTAATCTAATCTTATGAAACAAATAAATTGCCTGCTAAACTTATTTATGAATCTCGTTTGTAAAATGAAACTCAATATCAGGATTATTGGTTTTTTCGGTATTTAAAAACCACTCACTTTGTGCCAGGTAAACCATATTGCCATCCTTATCTTCTCCAACGTTGGCAAGTTTAAACCGGGCAAAGTCCTGCAGTTTTTTGTTGTCTTTTGATGATAACCAGCAAGCCTTATAAAAGGGCAAACTGTTAAATTGAACAGATGCACCATACTCATGCAATAAACGATATTGTATTACTTCAAACTGTAGTTCACCCACACAACCAATAATTTTTTTATTACCGCCAAACTGGGTAAACAACTGTGCTACGCCTTCATCAGTTAATTGAAGCAATCCTTTTTCCAATTGCTT
>JBBSJX010000589.1:0-1760 GCA_038256825.1 Chitinophagales bacterium | reverse complement strand
TTATAATGCTGCCTGCTCTGCCTATGAATTATTAAAGGAATTAGGTGTCTAAGTTTCTGATGCAATAACTTTAAATAGTAACAATATCTAAAAACAACTAAAGTGTTTCCTGAAGACGCAGGTATACAAACATTTGAAAAGTTTATAAATTTAGTAATAAGGTGCCTTTTTTGTTGAACAATATGATTATTAATTAAACTTTAAGGAAACAATCACACCTCTTCTATCGAAAAGCAATGTGGTAATAGTAGTTTTCCGCCGTTAACCCTATGTAATGAAAATATCCCAAAAACCACAAAACGAAGAACAGCGTTTAAAGCAATTGTACGAATTAAATATTCTGGACACTCCCGAAGAATATGATTTTGATGAAATTGTTCAACTTGCAACCAATATTTGTAAAGTCCCCATATCGCATATAACTTTTGTTGATGCCGACCGGCAATTTTTAAAAGCCAAAGTAGGTATCGAATATAGGAAATCAGAAAGAAGTACTTCATTTTGCAGCCATGTAGTAGGCACCGGTAGCTTTTTTGAGATACCCGACACATTAAAAGATCACCGTTTTTTTGACAATCCCCTGGTAACAAATGATCCTGGTATTCGTTTTTATGCCGGCTACCCGCTAATAAGCAGCGGTTATACTATTGGCAGCTTATGCGTTATTGATATCATTCCCCGCAAATTAACCGATGAACAAAGTTTTGCTTTAAAAGTATTAAGCAACCAGGTAATTAAATTATTAGAACTGAGGTTGCGTAACCTGGAAGTAGAAAAGCAATTGAAGGCATTACAATCGCACAAGGAACAACTTCAGGAACTATCCGATACGCAAAGCCAGATTATCTCTTATATAGCGCACGATGTTCGTAGCCCGTTAGCATCCTTAAAGGGTATCATCGATTTAAATGACCTGAAGGTACTTACCCCAAATGAAATTGATGAGCATATGAACATGCTGAACAACCAGCTTGATGGTACACTTGAAATGCTTACCAATTTAATTGAATGGGGCCAGGCGCAAATACATCGTAAAATTCCACACATACGTGGGGTTGATGTTTACAGGGTAGTGGAACGCGAAATAAAAAATATGGATATGGCCGCCCAGTTAAAAGGCAATAAACTTGTTCAAAAAGTAGAAAAAGGGTTTTCGGTTATTGCCGATGAGTACTTATTACGTTTTGTTCTACGAAATTTTTTAAGCAATTCCAATAAATTTACCTCTAATGGAGTAATCACCATTTCGGCCTCCCGTTTGGGTGACCAGGCCTTAATAAGCGTTACCGATACAGGAGTTGGCATTACCGAAACCATTATGAAAAAGCTTTTCAGTAGTAACCAGCACCGAAGTACCACCCCCGGAACAAACAATGAAAAAGGAAGTGGCCTGGGTCTGGCACTTGCCAAAGAATTTATTGAAAAACTAGGTAGTACATTATTGATAAAAAGTGAGGTGAATAAGGGAACAACACTATCGTTTATGCTTCCAATTGCATAAAATATGTTCGCTTTTTCCAAATGCTTTTATAATCAACATTTCCACCTCGTTAATCATTGATATAGTTTGACCGACCTTTGGCGGTTCACTCACTTGTGCGGCAAAACTTTGTGCTGGATATTAAAAATGGGTTGATAAAATAATTTGGTGTTATTTACCAATACCGGTACACTAAAAATGCTCCTACGATACTTTACTTACCATTCGTATAACGGGCACTATCATTTCTTCCATACTTACCCCGCCATGCTGAAAGGTG
>JBBSJX010000588.1:0-1766 GCA_038256825.1 Chitinophagales bacterium | reverse complement strand
TAAACCCGGAATTGAATTATTGAGCCTTCCTGAAAAAGTTTTGCAATTTGGAACCGGGGTATTATTAAGAGGCCTGCCGGATTATTTTATTGATAAAGCCAATAAGCAAGGCGTTTTTAATGGAAGGGTAGTGGTGGTTAAATCCACTGCCCAGGGCGATATGGAAGTTTTCAAAAATCAGAACGGGCTTTATACACATTGCGTAAGGGGGGCACACCAGGGTAATGTAGTTGAGGAAGATATTATTAATGCCTCTATAAGCAGGGTTCTTTCAGCAAAAAATGAATGGCAGGCTATTTTGGAATGTGCTGCAAACCCTGAAATGGAAATTGTAATCAGCAATACAACCGAAGTAGGAATAAGCCTGGATAAGGATGATAAAATAGATGCGGAACCCCCGGGTTCGTTTCCGGGAAAGTTGGTTTCTTTTTTATACAAACGCTTCCAGGTGTTTAAAGGTGATGCTACAAAGGGAATGGTGATTGTTCCAACTGAATTGATTGTAGGCAATGGAGATAAGCTTAGGGAAATAGTGCTTGAACTGGCAACAATTAATTTATTGGATGAGAGGTTTATTGAATGGATTAAAACATCGAACCACTTTTGTAATTCGTTGGTTGATCGTATTGTGCCCGGCAGGCTGCCGCTTGCAAACCAGCAGGCATACAAAGAAAAATATCAATACGAAGACGACCTGATATTTATGAGTGAACCTTATAGTTTGTGGGCGATTGAAACGAAAAATCCGGCCATTAAAGAGAAATTATCTTTTTATAAAACAGATGCAGGTGTTGTAATAACAGATAACATAAATAAGTTTAGAGAGTTAAAATTGAGGTTGTTAAATGGCACACACACTTTTGCATGTGGGTTGGCTTACCTGGCTGGTTTTAGCACTGTTAAAGAGGCAATGGAGGACAGCATTTTCAGTCAATACATATCACAGCTAATGAAGAAGGAAATTGCTCCTTCAATACAAAGTGAATCAATTTATGCTGCTGATACCGAAGCCTTTGCAACTAATGTATTGGATCGGTTTAAAAATCCGTTTATCGAACATCAATGGTTGAGTATCACGGTTCAATACTCATCAAAAATGAAGATGAGAAATGTACCGTTGTTATTAAAGTATTACGAAAAGAATGGTTCGGTGCCACCATTGATGAGTTTAGGTTTTGCAGCTTACATCGCATTTATGAAAGTAGGTATTTCGGGGCCTGATTATGCAGGATCGTTAAATGGCAAAACCTATGTTGTTCAGGATGATCATGCCAGTTGGTTTGCTGATGTTTATTCAAACAAAACGGGAGCCGAACTGGTTAGCGCTGTTTTGAGTGACCTGTCTTTTTGGGAAATAAATCTTGATTTGTTACCAGGATTTAATATGGCAGTAACTGAGCAATACCTTGCTATAATTAAGGGCGATGTTTTAGATGCATTAAAAAATGCAGTATCAAAAGAAAGTAATACTGGTAAATAATTAATTGAAGGTTTGAGCTGGGCTTATTATGAAAGGCCAGTAGATTTTTTTAGAGGAAACTAAGGCTGCTATTTAACCAGCAGTTGAAGTGATTGCGACGCAACGAAGCTGCCATGAAAACTGAAGCTGGTACCATAAAAATCCCAGATGAATCATGCATGCATTACGAGTAAACAGTGTAAAGAATTGGGTGCGATGTTGGACCATGAAAGAGCGGCGCCAAAGTTTATATGAAAAACCAGTTTGAGTTTTTAGTATACCTGGTTTCGTAAATCTTTCCCGAAAC
>JBBSJX010000587.1:0-1778 GCA_038256825.1 Chitinophagales bacterium | reverse complement strand
TAAGTAATATTCCTAACTCTTACCTTCCAGAAAATCTTCCAGGTAATTATACGTTTCGGTCAGTTTTCCTTGTTTTACTATGGTGGCTCGTTCAATTATGGTTGAAGTTCCGGTACGTATATCATCCAGTATAAACTTAATAAGCTGGTCGCCAAAATAACGGCTGGCATCTCTTGGTAGCTCATTCGGCAAATTACCAACCGCCATAATATCAATACCATTTTTCTGATACGGATCAATCATTTGCCTGCTTACCGGGTCGGCACCATATACCGGGTTTTCAATTGTGGAATCGCCAAAGTTACATGGCACGCTTCCATTTATATCATCCGAAACATCAGCGATGGTAACAATTTTAAAATCAGGCCTCAGCATATCTTCCCAGGTAAATAAACGTGGCAAACTGGTATCCCAGTATATGCCATTCATCAATATATCGGTATAGGCAATGTAATTAATAAACTTGCATTGGTACTGGTTAGGATAGGTATGAAAATGAAGGCGGTTATATTTTCCGGTTACTTTATGCTCGTATAAATCTGCCCCTTTTAAATGTACATAAACCGGATACGAAAATTCCCGCTCAATGTATTCATCCGGATCCACTTCAATAATACCCAGGAGATTCATTACTTCTAAAATACCACTCGATACCCTACCACTACCTGTTACTACAATTTTTATATTGGGCAGCTTTAAACCAAAATAAGTATGAATGAGATCGCGGTAGCTTTTTACTTTGTAAACCCTGCCTAATTCAAAACTACCTGTACGTTTTCCATAAGCCATCATTCCGTTATGAGCACCTACAACTCCGGCAAAAAAACCAAAACCCAATATGCGCTGGCCATCATCATGTTCAAGGCATTCGTAATCAATAAGTGTAATATTTTTATTAATAATGGCCTGCAATAATTGCCTGTTATAAGATTGTTTCTTTTTTGTGTGCGAGAAAAACATGTATCGCTTATCACTTATTAAATCATTAATGGGCACTTCTTTAATTCCCATCAATAAATTGCAATCGCTTAAATCCTCACTCAATTCAATTCCCGCTCTTTTATATTCATGATCGGCAAAGCACCTGTTGCTGCAGGGTTCCACTAATATTTTTATATCGCTGTAAGTATTTTGTAACCCTTTACATTGTTCAGGGGATAATGCTACCCGGTTATCAGCAGGTATTTTTCCTTCTTTTATCAATCCAATTTTTAGCATTCTAATATTTTTAACTGTTCCCGGTAAATGGAAACTAAATAACAACAATGTTTAAAAAGCACAGCTATTTTGACAAGGTAAACTGAATGATTTTTTTTGTGTTTGGTGTAATTTTAAACCGGTCGTCTATTCGTAGGCCCACCACCCAAACTATTTTTTTATTCATCTCAATTACCCAAACCTTTTCCTTGTCGGATTTGCTTAATTTTTTATCGATAAAAAACCGGCTGAGTTTTTTTTTCTTTTTCATACCCAGCGGGTAAAAATAATCGCCCTGTTTACTCTTTCGCAAAATCAAGGGAAAGGTTACATCCACTTCATCTACACATGCTATTAATGATGAACCAGGAATGGTGTTCTCTGGATTCACTGTCTTGTGTTCTATCAACAAATTGCCGCCTTCAAATTCAATTTCTGTGTCGACTGCCTCTATAATAATGTTGGAAGCAGCGGCGGTTTCCCTGGGAGAAATGATGAGCCATTTGCGGTTACGAATAATTCTATATTCCGGAGAAGAAATAAATTTACCGCTTTCACTATCTAAAAGCTGTATGGCATCT
>JBBSJX010000586.1:0-1781 GCA_038256825.1 Chitinophagales bacterium | reverse complement strand
TTTCAACTTTAGCTACCAATTTGCCATTTACTTCCGAAGCTTTGGCAACAGCCTGCCATTCAGGATCGGCACCAAAGGCTTTCCACGATTGATCCCGGGCTTCCTTACTTGGGAATGCAAGTATATAAATTAATTTATTTTCAGGATTATCTACAGGTAACCAATAACCCAGGTTTACCATGCCATGTTTTGCAAAAATGCGCATGGTGTTGTTTCTAAATCTTGCATTTAAATCGTCCAGCTTACCGGGAGCAGCAAAATACGTACGCATTTCGTAAAATGGATTTTGCTTAATTACTGCAGCGCCTGGCTTTTTTATTTGAGTGCCCGACGTACTGTTTTTTGATGAGGAACAGCCTGCAATTGAAGCACCCAGGATTAACAAAGCAATCGATAATTTTCTCATGTAAATTTTAAATAATGAAGTTGATGAAATAGAGAAACACACCAATATGATGTTAGCTGGAAAGATACGAAAGGCAATTTGTGCGGGATGAAAATGTTGAAAGTTTTATTATAATGGTAGCAAAATGATTGCTGATTTATAAATAAACAAGATTAAAAGAGTTGGTATATGGTTCCGGCATTTAATTATTAATGAAGCTTTTGTTGTGTCACTCACTTGTACAGATATAACCTTACGCAGCTTTTATTACAACTTGTTTACCACCCAAATCTATAATCAATATAAAATAAAAACGGGCTGCAATTGCAACCTGTTTTTACTCTAAAAAATACTGTTCAAAAATTTCTACAAAAGTTAATGTAAAATGCTAAGCCATTTCAACTGAATGCTTTTTAGCTTTTGAAAAATAATTGGTAAGGTGGTGTGAACGCTGACGAGGTTCTTTATTATTATCCGGTTGCTTAGTTGTACTATACTTTTTAAATAAATAAGCTGCCAGGCTTGCACCTGCAATCAGTGCTGCTGATATAATGATACTTTTTTTCATAATTAATTGTTTTCAACAGTATAAAAAATATCGTGCCCGGCAAATTAGTTTAAAGCTGCATGCTGGTTAACCATTTATTATTTTTCCATCTTCCATTTCAATAACGCGGTCGGTTTCTGCAGCAAAATTATTAGATATGAGTGTAGCAAATCAAATGAGAAACTGTTCATTAGAAGAATTTAGAAAAGGAAAAAGCGAAAATTCTTTTTTAAAAACATAAATCATTTATCCATTCTTTAAATTACTAAGAACAATTTTGAACAATTAAGGGCTTGTAAAGTACCTTCATCATCACACATAACTTACTGTATGGAAAATTATCTTAGTACTTTTTTTAACAACATAGCTACATCATTTAAAGATAGCTGGTATCATTTTATAAACCAGGTTCCGGGTATTATTATGGCTATCTTAATTGTTGCGGTAGGTTTAATGTTGGCAACTAAAATTACCCGCTTATCAAAAAAAGCCATTGCACGTAAAACCAGTGATGTTATTACAATAAACTTTCTTGGCAAAGCTATTCGGTTAGCTTTAAGTGCCCTGGTAATAATTTACGCATTAAGAGTAGCAGGATTGGCTTTTGTTGCTACCGGTTTTTTTGCAGCAGCCGGCGCATCAGCCGTTATAATTGGTTTTGCTTTCAGGGATATCGGGGAAAATTTTATTGCTGGAATAATTTTATCATTCAATCGACCTTTTAATGTTAACGATACGGTTAATATTGGTGAGATTTTTGGAAAGGTAAAAAGTATAGAATTCAGGTATACCAAGCTTAAAACATTTGATGGCAGGGATGTATATATACCCAACAGCGATGTAATAACA
>JBBSJX010000585.1:0-1837 GCA_038256825.1 Chitinophagales bacterium | reverse complement strand
AGGCGATAATGAAATTGTAGGAGAATTATCCGTGCTGGATGCTGAAAGAAGATCGGCTAGTGCAACTACAATACAGGAGTGTATTTTATTAAAGCTGGAGCAAGAGCCCTTTTATGAAATACTGATGAACAATGCCGAAATATTAAAGGGAATTTTAAAAACACTTTGCCGCCGCATCAGGATAACCAATCAAAAAAGTATTATACCTACCACCTCAGGCTGATATTGCTACCCTATGCCTGATTTCTTCTAAATGCAATTGCTTTTGTTTTTGCCTGCGATCTTTTGAAGTTTTAGTAAAATAGTGATGACGCTCTAAAAAACGTATCTGTAATAAGTTCCAATCAAGATAACTGGTTACAATTTTCTGGTTTATAAATTCTTTATACAAACCTTCGCCAATGCTAAAAAAATCGGAACGCCCCAGGTAATCAAGGTCGGAGTCGCAAATGATTTGCTCCAAAATATTCTGGGGCTGCTGCGGAACTTTTGTAGCCCTTATCATTCCAAATATTCTTTCAATCTCATCCTGGGTAAACCCAAATTCTTTTAGTTCAGGCAAAGCCATTTCGCAACTTTTTTCTTCGTGCCCGCCATAAATTTCAATAAAACCAACATCATGGTACAAAGCGCTAACTCTTAAAAGTAGTAATTCATTTTCATCAACAATGCCTTCTGCCAATGCTATACTTTCAGCCTGCTGCAAAACATCCATCGTGTGCTGCACGCTGTGATAAGTCAGGTCTGATGATAAGCCCTTCTCAAGTTTTTTAATTACGTGTTGCCTAATCTGAGAAAATGGAACCATGCATATTGTTTTATGATTTGTGACGCCATCATTAATCATAGTCAAACGAAAATAATTAAATACCCTTTGTACCTTTTTGGCCTGGCTATAATTAACTTATAACTAAAAGTTGCTTATCAATATTGTTCAAAGCAAATTAAAAATTAAAATAAGGATAATAATTATATATCACTCATTTAAACTTAATAAAATTTATTCAATATATAGTATTAACCCTAACCGTAAATATTATGCCTTGCTATTAACCACGATTAAAAAACATAAATATCAACCTCACTTTAATAATTGCCACCATTAAAAATACATGTATTTAAAAGTGGAATTTAGTACAAAAGTACAAGTGTGCGACGCAACAATGTTAGATTGAAGTACTACTGCCGGTATCCAAAAATAAAGCTACACTATTAACCTGCCTGCTAAAGTTTAATAGGCTAACAAGGTTTCAAGTTTGTTAGCCACCTTTTCAGCGGTTGGTAACATTGTAGCCTCGAGCGCTAAGTTGATAGGCACCACGGGTAAATTTAAGGCGCCCATTGTTTCAACTTTTGCATCGAGCGAATGATAACAGGCATTGGAAATGCGTAGCGATAAAGCCTCGGCAAACGAATTGTTTAATTGCTCTTCGGTAAGCACCAGGCATTTTCCGTGGCGGCGAACCACTTCAAAAATCATTTTCTCATCTAAGGGAAATAATGTTCTTAAATCAACAATTTCTACCTGGCCGGGAAACTTTGCAGCAGCCGTTTTTGCCCAATAAACCCCCATACCATAGGTGATTACGCAAATCGTTTGCCCTTGCTTCAATTTTTCGGGGTCGGCGGCCAGTACTGTATTTGCTTTTCCTAAAGGCAACACATAGTCGCGGGAAGGTTCGTGGGTTTTAGCATCTTCGGTGCCCGGAACTTTACTCCAATACAAACCTTTATGTTCAAGTATAACTACAGGGTTAGGATCGAGAAAGGCAGCTTTCATAAGGCCTTTCATATCGGCCGCATTTGACGGGTAACAAATTTTAATACCTTTTATAGT
>JBBSJX010000584.1:0-1841 GCA_038256825.1 Chitinophagales bacterium | reverse complement strand
CTTTTATCATCCGGTTTTTCCCCTGCAGGTCCTTCCTTATAGTTGCGTTTTCAAACCCATACTCTTTAAATAAATCAACCACTTCGTTGCCCAATGCTTCGTTAATTTCAACATATATGTTTCCATCAGGGTTAAGATGATCCACTGCAAATGCAGCAATGGCGTTATAAAATACCAGGGCATCTTCATCGGGCACAAATAAGGCAATGTGCGGTTCAAATTTTAAAACGTTTGGGGCCATTAAATCAGCTTCGCTGTTTTTTATATAGGGTGGGTTACTGGTTATTACATCAAACAGAGCCAGGTGTTCCCAATCATTTTTGTTTAAAAAATTACTTTGGTTAAACGTTACCTGCACTTGCTGGTCTGCTGCATTTATTTTTGCAACGTCCAATGCTTCGTCCGAAATATCTATGGCGCTAACCAAATGATCGGGTAATTGTTTTTTAATAGCTATGGGAATACATCCGCTGCCGGTTCCAATATCAAGGATGCTGCATTTTTCATTTTTTCCGGATAGATCTTCTTTAATATCACTAATCACCCAATCAACCAGTTCTTCCGTTTCGGGCCGCGGAATAAGTACGTGTTCGTTTACATAAAATTTCATATTGGCAAACCACGCTTCGTTTAAAACATATTGTATAGGGCGGTGCTGTAATAACTGCTCTGCAGCCATTTGTAAACTTTGCTGTTGTTGTTCATTAACAGGCAAGTCTTTGTACATAATACGGTCAATTTTTCGCTGCCCGGTAATATTTTCTATAACTAAGTCAGCAATGTTTGTTGCTTCCCGTGTATCGTAAACATTAAAAAGCTGTGCTAGCAATTTTTGATATGCCTGGTGAATAGTCATGCTGATTTGCTACTGTTTTTTTAAATTACTTTTGCCTACTTTTTATAATGCAAACCTACGAAATGTATATGCGTCGCTGCCTGCAACTTGCCCAATTGGGTGCAGGCTTTGTTTCGCCCAACCCTATGGTTGGTTCGGTGCTGGTTTACGGCGACAGGATTATAGGGGAAGGATACCACCAACAATACGGGCAGGCCCATGCCGAAGTAAATTGTATAAACAGTGTGTCGGATGCGGACAAGGAATATATTCCTGAATCTATATTGTACGTTTCGCTGGAGCCATGTGCTCATTTTGGTAAAACACCTCCTTGTGCAGATCTAATTATTCAGCATAAAATAAAAAAGGTAGTAATTGGTTGCCGCGATCCTTTTGATGAAGTGAATGGTAAAGGAATTGAAAAGCTGGAACAAGCCGGGATAGAAGTTGTGAAGAGCAACCTGGAAAGCGAATGCAAGGAACTAAACAAGCGGTTTTTTGTTTTTTACTCAGGGCAAAGGCCTTATGTATTGCTAAAATGGACCCAAAGTAATAATGGAATGATAGCAAGAGGTGATGGCTCGCCAATGAAAATCAGTAATGCTTTTACCAATAGGATGGTACACCGGTTGCGTAGCGAGCAAGCCGGGATTATGGTAGGAACTAATACAGCCATTAACGATAACCCACAACTGGATAACCGGTTATGGACTGGTAATAACCCGGTGCGTTTAGTATTAGATTTAAACCTGAAGTTGCCTGCTCATCTAAAGATATTTGACCAGGAACAACCAACAATCATCTTTAATAAGTTTAAAAACGAAGAAGCCGGGAAGATAATGTACTGTAAAACAGAGGAAGCCCAGCCCTTAATTCCACAGGTTTTAAATGCGTGCTATCATTTAAAAATTCAAAGCATACTGGTTGAAGGCGGTGCCCGGTTACTACAAAGTTTTATTGATGGTTCATTTTGGGATGAAGCCATGGTGATACAAAATGAGGCATT
>JBBSJX010000583.1:0-1878 GCA_038256825.1 Chitinophagales bacterium | reverse complement strand
TGTTATAATGGTTTGTGGAGCAAATCCAACATAACTTATAATCAACGTGTGTTTACCCGGCAATACATTTAACGAATAAATCCCGTTATTATCGGTTGTAGTACCCTTATTGGTAGCCTGGTCTAAAACCGAAGCACCCATTAATGGTTGTCCATTTAAATTTTTTACTGATCCCCTGATAACAGACTGGGCCATAGCGCCCAATGTTAAAAACAAGGATAAAAATAACAATCCCGAAAAGCGAAATGTTGAGTAGCGTTTGTTCATACTTAAATTTTAAAATTAAAAAAATGGTCATCCGTTGAATAATTAGATAAGGTTTTAGTAAGCGTTTTGTTTAAAAATTTTTTGGTTACCAGCATTATATCAATTATCAACAGCCGTTGCGTCGCACTCTTGTACTTTTGAATATTGTATGAGCACAATTGTTCTGTTGTGTGCGCACAACAATATTAAGGAGTAACTTTTCATTAAAAATGCTGCTTAAAAAACTTTAATCTGATTGAAATCTTTCAAAGTATTGGATAATAAATCTTAACAATACCCACTTTAATCATATTGTAAAATAATATATCTGAAGGAATTATGTGGTGAATTACAGATAGGCTGCAATAGTATTATAAAAAACAATGTTCCTGGTATATTATCAAATCTTCAAAACACCTCCTTCCAGCCGACCTCAAAAAAAAAGCGTTAAGAAAATGGATGTTGTGGGCGTTAAGAAATGAATGGATGTTACCAATGTCTGGATATATTGTTGGCTGGTAAGTCGCACCTTGTTTAATTGAAAAACTGCTGTTGTAACTTATTCATTTTAGCCAGCAACATTCATTTTTAGCTTTTTTTATGCAGTCTTGATCTTTTGTTTCTTTTCTATCAAGAGAAAAGAAAAGATAAATATGATCTCGTTAGTGATTAAAGTAACAATATTGAAGTGAATCACAACTCGGCTATGATGGTGTTGATAAAAAACAAAAAGTTCGTGGTATATTATTCTAATGTTCAAAACGCCTCCGTTCAAACGACCTCTTAAAAAAAGCGTTAAGAAAATGGATGTTGTGGCCGTTAAGAAATGAATGGATGTTACAAAAGTCTGGAATTATTGTTGGCTGGTAAATCGCAAGAGAAAAGAAATGATAAATATGATCTCGTTAGTAAATAAATAAAGGGTTCGGTGTATAAAGCATTTATAAACAATAAATGGCCAACCAAGGCTCCACTAATGTTGTACAAATAAAAATTTATATAATTTGCCAACATGAAATTTAATTTATTAGCAATTGCCGCAGTAATCTTTTTAGCAACAGGTTGTGGAGTACAAAATTTTGTTGGTAGAGGAAAAGCAGTAGATCCTTATAACTACAAAATAAATAAGGACCAGCTTTTTGAAAAAGGAGCCGTAGTAAGCGCCCATCCTTTAGCCAGCCAGGTAGGTGCACAAATATTAAAGCAAGGTGGTAATGCTTTTGATGCAGCTATCGCCACTCAACTGGCATTGGCGGTAGTGTATCCGGGAGCAGGAAATATCGGGGGTGGCGGATTTTTAGTAGGCCGTTTTAATGAAGGCAAAACCTTTACCCTCGATTATAGGGAAACAGCACCGGCAAAAGCCCACCGCGATATGTACCTTGATAAAGAGGGAAAAGCGCAAACCGACCTTTCGCAAAACGGGCACCTGGCAGCAGGAGTACCGGGCACTATCAGTGGTTTGTTTGCTACAATAAAATATGCCAAACTTACTTTTAAAATATTAATTCAGCCTGCAATAGAACTTGCTGAGAAGGGATTTGCTATTTCAGAAGGAGAGGCTCGTAATTTAAATGGCATCCAGCAAGAGTTTAAAAAATACAATACCATTCAACCCGTATTTGTAAAAAC
>JBBSJX010000582.1:0-1898 GCA_038256825.1 Chitinophagales bacterium | reverse complement strand
GAAATAAGCCCTAATTGGTATATACAACCTGTTTTACTTACCTCGGGAGCTTTAATTTACGGTGTTTTTTCATACCTGTTATTGCTTTTAAAACCCTTCAGTCTTTTAGAAGAACAATTGTCCAGAGGTTTTTCAGCGCTCTCCTTATATTTAAATGAAAAATCAAAACTTTTCCCGAGCGATGAGCAGGCAGAAAAAGAAATACGGGTAAAACTGGCTTTATTAAACGTGCAGACTGTTGAAGCGTTGGAAAGGTGTAAAGGAGTTTTAAACAGTTATGGAGAATCTCTTACAAATCAGGAGCCATTACAACCTTATTTGCATTATTTTATGGTGTTGCAAAGTTTACATGAACGGGCGGCATCCAGTCATGAACGCTACGATTTATTAAGTGCCAATCCTTTAAACAGCCAATTAATTGGAGGGATTCGTCAATTAATGCATGAACTGTCACGTGCAACTCAAAAGTTTGCAGAAAGTTTACTTACAGGTGTTTCTTATAAGCATCCAATAGCTTTAGATTGGTTAGTTAAAACTATCAATGACTCATTACAAAATAATGAGTTGAAAGCTGTGCATCCTATAAATTTATTGATTCGTAATTTAAGTCAGTCTCATGTAACCTTAAAAGGCATTTATAAAAATTATGATACAGATTTACTTCCTGAATTAGCAAAAGATACCCGTAGCTATTTTGAGCGGTTAAAAGTACAGTTTCACATAGATCACCCAAGAATGCGGTATGCTTTAAGATTAAGTATTTCTTTTTTAATTGGTTATACAATATCCGAGTATTTTCATATAGCAAAAGGAGAATGGATTCTGCTTACAATTTTATTTGTGTTACAGCCCAGTTATAGTGAAACAAGAAGGCGATTATTGCAAAGAACAATAGGAACTTTGGCAGGTGTGGTTATTGGGATTTTAATTATCAGACTGTTCACTTTTTCAGGGCAAATAGTATTGATGCTTACATCGGCCTATTTATTTTTAATTTGGATGAAACGCCGTTATTCAATAGGAGTTATTTTTATTACCATTTTTGTATTATGCGCATTTAATATTATAGCCAATAAAGGAGTAGATGTAATGGCGCCGCGTTTACTGGATACTATAATAGGAGCGTTTATCTCGTTTATAGTGGTTAGGTTTTTATGGCCGGAGTGGCAATACAAAAAATTACCGGGCTTGTTAAGTGAAGCTATACTTAAAAATACCGCTTATTTTAAAGCCATATTAAGTGAGTATCAAAAACCAATAACAGATGATTTAAATTATAGAATTGCAAGAAGAGAAGCCCATCGGGCCGATAATGCTTTAGTAATGGCCTGGCAAAATATGCAATTAGATCCTAAAAAACAGCAACACCTGAAGGAAAAAGCCTTTAAATTAACATACCTAAACCACGCTTTACTTTCGTACTTATCGGCATTAGGATCTCATAGAACTCAGCAACACAAAGAAACCTTAGAGATGTTGAGGTTTGAAGATCATATTTTAAAAGCTTTAGATGAAGCATTTAACCGGTTAACAACTCAAAATAACAGCGAAACAGAAAATATTGAAGGTGATTTAGTAGAAATTAATACACAACTGCTTAGCACCGGTAAAGAAGCTGCACAAATGCAATATATTTTATTGTACAACATTGCTGAGGTAACTTTACAAATTCTCAAGCAGGCAAAATTATTTAAGCCTGAGACAATCAACAACTAAAATGATTTTAATTGAATAAATGGGAATAACATTCCATTTCACAGACAGTTACAAATGGCTTGCTAATATTTTATTAAAGGAAGTTGTGAACATAAAGGTTTCACTTCCCCCTACTTCGTCGCATAAAAAGTGTTCCATTAGTATTGTAAACCAACTATTGGAATAAATTTTTTCAAGAAACT
>JBBSJX010000581.1:0-1900 GCA_038256825.1 Chitinophagales bacterium | reverse complement strand
GTAGAGCGTTCCTCTATAATAAAGTACAATGTTTAACCGATTGAATATTTTTAGGCAATAAAAACTTGTTGAATAGAAAAAGTAAAAGTACAAGTGTGCGACGCAAGGATGCTTAATAGTAGCAAATGTGCCTGGACCCAAATATTAAATCCCAAATAAAACGACTAACGTTTAAAGTCGAATAATGTGGCAGTAAACATAGCCCGTTCTTTCCTTTTAAAAATAACATCCCACTCGCCGTTGTAGCGGAGCACCTTTGGTACAAGTAAACCTTCCACCTTCTCTAGCTGAACTTCCATTGTAACATCAAAATCGTAAACACCGGCATTGTAGCTCAGGCTGTAATTACGACCGATAATATCCATGTTTTCGGCACCAAACCAGGTGGTCATTTCACTAATAACAATTTTACTTTTCTCGGAACCGGAGAGATTGGCCCTTGGTGTAATGGTAAAAACATAGCAGGATTTGTTCATGTATTCTTTAACATCAATCCGAAAATCGTACAACTTACTTACGTCCTCATCAAAAAGCGCCACCTTATTGCTGATAAATGGGATGCCCGATATTTTGGTACCGGGATTGAAAAACAATTGCTTTAATTGTTCCTTATGTTTATCCATACCACTTTTACCACGGGTTGAAAAGTCAGTTCCTTTTACAATATTGGTTTCGCCGCAAATTTTTCCTTTTGTAAAAAAGAGGCTGGCATATAACTGGGCTGATGTGTAATTGTAATCGCCGCTACGATCGTAAAAATCGCCGGTGGTTTTTTCGTCTAAAACCTGCATGGTACGGCATTTACCATCGTAAAGCTGGCGGGTTTTGCTTAGTAACGAAGCCTGAATTTTTCCTTTCTTATCCAGCAATTTTATATCGTTAAACGCGGAAAAACTAAGGAGATGTAAGTTGCGGAAAGCCTTATAAAACGTAGTATCGTTTTTTACGTAATCAATAAAATTGGCTACATTAAAATTGTTGCGCACCAGCACTTCGGCCAGTTGAAAGGTTTGGTTTTTATAAATTACGGTACTATCCTGGGCTGAACTTGTTGCATAAATAATTAACAGCGGTGCCAATAAGCAAAATTTCTTCATCATTTGGCAAACATCATCTTGTAATCAACCTTTATTTTTCCTTTAGTGATGTCGCTTAACTTACGCTGGAGCAGTTTACGTTTTAAAGGTTTGATGTGATCAATAAACAATTTCCCATCCAGGTGGTCGTATTCGTGTAAAATAATTCTTGCTGTTATTCCGGTAAAAGTTTTTTGGTGTGGCTCAAAATTTTCGTCCTGGTATTTTATCTTTACTTCTTCGGGACGATAAACATCTTCCCTGATTTTAGGAATACTTAAGCATCCTTCGTTGTAAGCCCAGTCGTCGCCATCCAGCTCAACAATATGTGCATTTATAAAAACAGATTTTATACCCGGCTCATCAGGGTAGGTCCCCTGCTCCTCTTCATCCTGGTTTTTAAAAATCTGCTCGCTATCCATAACAAAAAGGCGAATATCCTTATTGATTTGTGGCGCTGCCAAACCTACTCCATTACTACCATACATGGTTTCCCACATATCCTCAATTAATTTTTTAAGGTTAGGATAATCGGCACTTATATCCTGGCTCACTCTTCGTAAAACGGGCGACCCATAGGCCACAATAGGTAAAATCATAAACTATTTAAAAATTCAAAATCCAATAAATGGTATAAAAATCAAGTTGTGTAAAGAAAAGAATATTTTACAAGATTAATGTTGAAGGGATCTTTTAAAGGCCATTTTTAACGATGTATATAAACTTTCGCGCCTTTAAAAAGCATTAAAAGTTCGCAGGTATTCCTGCAACATAATGGTAGCTGCAATTTCATCTACCAGGTTTTTATTACGGCGATTCTTTTT
>JBBSJX010000580.1:0-1901 GCA_038256825.1 Chitinophagales bacterium | reverse complement strand
TGCATTCCAGCTACTGGAAGTTATTAAGCCAAGCTCCATGTTTAACCGCTCTGCCTCCTTTACTGCAAAGGAAATTCCCTGTACCGATTCATCACTTAAAAACGCAGGCCCGGTGGGCAATATGTTATTGTTATCAACCATGGCACCCACATCCCAAATGTCGAAGCCACCCATGCCTTTTTGTTTGGTCTGCTCCAGTTCATAAGTAATTTGCGATAAACTAAAATTGCCATTTACCCACGGCCACAGTGCTTTTGGTTTGGCGGAGACTGGTGGGTTTTTAAAGGCTGTTTCGGTTACAACATCGGTTAAAGGTGTTATTTTATTCTGCGCTGCTGAAGTAATTGCAATTAAGATAGAAATAGACGTGAGCGAAAATGATTCCATAAATCCGGGCATATACTATCTTATAAAAGTGTAAATGAATGAGGTGAATACTTTACATTCGGAATGCGCTGATAAATTCAATTCTTTATACTGGTATTTTTTGTTTGAAACCATGATCAGCGATTACAGCATAGGCTCATAAAAGTTTCTGGTTATGTAGTAATCCTTGTTTACTTACCCTGTTAGCAAACCTAAATGCTGCCAGTGAAATATTTTCCGATGGATTGTTTTTTTGTTATTACCTGGGTTATTTTATTTTTGTCTGCTGGTAGATGTTTTTTGTGATGTCCATCAGTTTTGCTGCACCTTCTCCTTCGTAGCCTTTTTCCTGGTACAACATCTTCCCTGCCGCATCAATAATAATTACTTGCGGATAGCCCTGCGTAAAATCATCCGGCAATTCAAATTGCTTTTTTACAGCTTTGTTGTGTCTTAATTGTTTGGCAGATAATGGGGGCTTTAGCGGAAAATCTACGTTTAAAAAAATAAGTTTGCCGGCGGCGAAACCAATAAAACTGCTATCGCTGAACACTTCTTGCTGCATCTTTATGCAGGGCGGACACCAGTCGGAGCCATGGAAGAATAGAAGCACTGGTTTATTTTCTTTTGCAGCCACAGCGGTGGCTTTTTTGTAGTTAGTAAACCACCGCAAGGATAATTGAGAAAAAGTGCATGTAGTCGAAAAACATATGCACACCAAAATACCAAGGCATCGTTTCATAATCATCCAAATTTAGATTTCGTTCTAAAATTAGCAAAGCTGTTTTTATTTACCTCTATTTAGATGCAGCATAGAGCAGTATTGTTTTTGTTCCTGAAACCAGTACGTTACACCTACATATAGCCAAAAATGAGTGTAAACGAAAAATGTGAACGTATTAAATGAGTTGTATTGCCGCTGCCAAATGTCCACCAATTACCATGCGATGCTTCCATTTAGGTGGGGAATTTAGAAAGTGTAATCAGTAAATCTCTTTTAAAAAATAATGGCGCTTCGGTGCTTTCGTATTTTGCAAAAGGCAAAATTTTTAATTTTTATTTTTATAGCTTAGGTTGAATGGTGAACTATAGCTGAATTGATAACACAAGAAAAGATCCACATAGGTATGCAGTACAAGGGAGTGACACAACGATGATGCCCATAGTTGTTTCTTTGTTAGGACAATAAAACTTAGCCCACTTTTTAAAAGAGACAAAATAGTTTTATACCATAAAATTTAATTGTATGACCATCACACGCAGAAAGTTTTTAAACAGCAATGGTAAATTACTTCTTGGGGCAGGCGCTGCTATGCTGGCGCCCGTTCCTCTTTTTTCTTTTGCTCAGCAAAGGAAAGTATCTGCCAACGAAAAAATTAGAATTGGGCTGATAGGTGCAAAGGGTATGGGTTTTGTAAACCTGGAGAATGCACTTAAACAACCGGGTGTAGAATGTATCGGACTCTGTGATGTGGATGAAAATATCCTGGCACAGCGCAGTGCGGACGTTGAAAAAATTCAGGGAACCGCCCCCG
>JBBSJX010000579.1:0-1915 GCA_038256825.1 Chitinophagales bacterium | reverse complement strand
CCTACAATCAGGAGCGTTTGCTAAAAATTCTTTCGCCCTTTTGGATATGTCTTTTATTTCTGATAACATAAATATTTAGTTCATTTATACAGTTAAGATTAATGATTTTTTCTTTTCGTAACTCAGCAGTAAGGCACCGCAGATAGCCAACACTATACCAAGCAATTCTATTTGGGATAACTGCTCTTTTAGGAACAGTATGGCAAGCACAATTGTAAAAACCGGCTGTAATGTGCCGGCAATGGTAGTTACGGCAGCAGCTTTACCCTCTGCCTTGTAGGCAGCAAAACTTGCTAATACCCCTAAACCATTTAATAACCCAGCCATTGCTCCCAGCGAAATAGTTTTGCCGGTTAGGTTAAATGTTATTTTTCCAAACAGTAAAAACCCAAGGCTGATTACAACTGAAGTACCCACAAAAAAAAGGTACGACCACTCAGCAGAAATATGATTGGTGGCTACTTTTTGTGCTGCACTAAATACACCCCAACAAAAAATGGAAACCATTGCAAACAGGAACCAGGTATTTAACCCGATGCCTTTAATAAATGCGGCAGGATCTACGAACAATAGTGTTTCACCAGATAGTAACAGGATGGCAGGAATGGAGAATAAAATGCCTATCACGTTTAACCAGTTCAACCTTTCTTTAAAAGCAATAATGGCAATAACAATGGTAACCAATGGATACAAATTAGTGACCGGTATAACAATGGAAGCCTGCCCTCCATTACTAAAAGCCTGGTACACTGCAACGTTGCCGGTAATAGCAAAAGCGCCTGCAATAACACCCCACAACAAGCCCATAAAATTAAAACTGGCTTTGGTGCATTTTCTAATAACGACGGGTACAGAAAACAACATACCTACCGTAAACAACAAATGGTTCATGTAAGGATTCACTTCCTCTGAAATTAACTTTGCCACTATGCCCCACAAGCCCCAAAGCAAGCCTGCTGCGGCAGCATAAAAAAACCAACTATTTTTTTTATTCATCATGCTTTATTGGTTTTAAATAATGCGGCACTTCCAACAATACCAGCTTCTTCGTTCAATTCAGAGACTTGTAATTGAAAGGAATATCCCGGAAAAGCTGACAAATAAGATTGGCCTTTAATTCTATCAAGGTAAGGCGCTAGTCCTTTGGCGATACCACCCCCGAGCACAATCATATCGGGTGCATAAATGTTCACATAATTATGAATGCCGGTGTGTAAGTAGCCATTTATTGTATAAATTATTTTTACTGCTATCGGTTCGTTTTTTAATGCCGCATCAACAATGGATTCTGCTGAAAGAACTCCATTCCAATTTAATTTTTTAGCCAGGCTTATGATGCCTGTTGAAGATACCAGTGATTCCAAACAGCCGGTTTTGCCGCAATAGCATAATTCACCCTCTTCGGCAATTTTCATATGCCCCGCCATGTGTGCCAATGGCAATGATTCATTCAACTGCTTATTTACAACAAAGCCCACTCCTACACCTGTTCCCAATGTGAGGGTAAGCACCCGGCTATGGTTTTTACCTTTTCCATACAATGCTTCGCCTAAGGAAATAGTCCTTGCATCGTTATCAAGTAAACAAGTCAACTTGTATTCCTTTTCGATGATCGCCTTTAATGGATAATTTTCCATAAAAGTTAAAAATCCATACGTGGTTTCAATAATTGCTTCTTTATTAATGTAACCAGGAATGCCAAATCCAATACCTTCTATATTTCCATTATTTTGGTCAGCAACTTTTTTTAATTGGGTAATGGCGTTGGAAGTTTGTTGTAAAAAGGCAACACTACTTTCCTTTTCGGTTGGTAGAATTATACAATCCTGTACCTTACCCAAAGCAATATCCACCAGCCCATATTTTGTTCTGGTACCGCCAATATCTACGCCTATGGTTAAATATTTACTCAATT
>JBBSJX010000578.1:0-1958 GCA_038256825.1 Chitinophagales bacterium | reverse complement strand
TCGGGTTAGGTTTTATAGAGCCGATCCCTATTTTGGCATGTCCTTATTCATCGCCTTCATAATCAGTTCTTTCTTATTGCCAATCATCAAGAGGCTGTCAAAGTCTATGCGATGTCCGAAAGTTAATCTTATCATTTACTCTCAATTTTTTTTATTGGTTTACTGTTTGGTTTATTGCAGAGCAATTTATCTATGATGAACAACAGTCATGGCGTTACCATTTATTTAATGCGATTTGGATGGCTTCCTTTATGACCATTCTCTTCAATTGGAAAAAACTAAAAATGATTTTTAAAGGTATCCGAAATAAATCACTGCCAAAGGCATAATAACATAAATAACGATAACCGAAACACTATGACCAGGAAATTAGCTCAACGTATTGGATTATATTATTTTGTACTAACAACATTCATATTTATGATTTTTCCACATCAGACTTTGGGAAATATCATTATAGTTACGATACACCTCATTTTTTGCATGTTTTTTATCTATTTAATTTTTAGAAATCCCAGCAAGAGAACGTTTGAGGTAACTTACTACCTACCTAAGAAGAGAATAACCACGCAAAAAAAATAAATGAGAATAACATTACTTGTATTATTCAGCTTATTTCTAAATATCGTACAGGCGCAATCCTATCAAGACATTCATAAAAAAGCAATTGTTGTTGATTCTCATAACGACTTTTTAACTAAAGTTATGGAGTATGGTTATAGTCTGGATGCCAACCTACAAGGAAAAACGCACAGTGATTTAACCCGCTTAAAAAAGGGCGGAGTGGACGTACAATTCTTTTCTGTTTGGAGCGATGGCAATCAAATGAATCCCTACGCGTTTGCTAATCGCCAGATTGATAGCCTGGATGCTATTATCAAAAGCAATCCTGGAAAAATGGTGAAAGTTGCTAACGTAAAAGAACTTTTAAAAGCAGTAAAACAAAATAAAATTGCAGCATATGTGGGGCTTGAGGGTGGACATCAAATTGAAAATAGTCTTACAAACCTTGATGCACTGTACAAACGTGGTACACGATATATCACGCTAACCTGGAACAATTCTACCGATTGGGCAACCAGTGCTTATGATGAAAATAACAAACCTGAATTTAAAGAAAAAGGATTGTCCGATTTTGGCAAAGAAGTAGTACAGCATATGAATAAAATTGGCATGCTGGTAGATGTTTCCCACGTAGGCGAAAAAACATTCTGGGATGTAATGGCAACTACTACTAAACCGGTTATAGCATCACACAGTTCGGTTTACGCCCTTTGCCCGGTACCACGTAATTTAAATAACGAGCAAATAAAAGCCATTGCTAAAAATAACGGGGTAATACAAATAAATTTCAATTCAGGTTTTATTGATCCTACAGTGAAGAAACGGGAAGATGCTTTTATGGAAAGCCATAAAGCTGAATATGATTCTTTACTGATTGCAGTAAAGAACCAAAACATGGCCGAAGAAATGATTTATAAAAAATACCAGCAAGAAGCACAACAATTACGAGCGACCTTTTCACTACTCATGCAACACATCGAATACGTTATCAAATTAGTAGGAGTAGATTATGTAGGCCTCGGTTCTGATTTTGACGGCATCTTTTTACCACCACAATTATTAGATGAAGTTACAACCTACCCATTAATTACAAAAGCTTTAATGGAAAAAGGATATTCTAAAAAGGAAATCAATAAAATTGTTGGTGGAAATATTTTAAGAGTATTAAAGGCGAATGAAATTCAGTAAACAATGATCCCTCCCCCTCCCCCCGTTGAACTCTTCCGCTGCATCTGAAACAACAATACCGCCACAAAGCGCTGAGGCTGGTTACCAAAAAATAACCTTAATAAATACCTGACTAGTGCTTTTGTGTAGGAATGATATAATATTTTTGGTTACCGGCAGAATGCATAACCGTGGCCCGGTTGCGTCGCACTCTTGTACAGGGTAAT
>JBBSJX010000577.1:0-1987 GCA_038256825.1 Chitinophagales bacterium | reverse complement strand
ATTTTTTTGGGACCGGCATAAGCTCTTCATGGCATCTTCGTTGTGTCACTCTCTTGTACTAATATATTTTCATAGCATCTTTTCTCAACTTGTTTAAACCATTAACCAATTGTAGCAACAATTTGGAATGCACCTTCAACCATGATTTGAATTAGCTGAAGTGGGCAATGATTAGATAAACACATGAAAAGTAGCCTTGTTGCTATGAAAAACTGCATATGAACCGAGTACCGATAATTATGGGTACAACAATGCATCATTAATAACAAATGATTGTCACCTAAAAAAAGCAAGTGCATTTAGGCAAATACGCCTAGAGGTAAACTGCTTATACCAAAAAAATAAAAATGTCAGTAAAAAAAATGCTCCCACAAGTGCAGGAGCATTGATATATTATTTACAGTTTTTATTGTTTTGACTTTTGTACCCTTTGCATGGCATTGCCACCACTTGCCTGGCCCCGTGCACCTGTTTGTGCCTGCTTAAATAACTGGAAACGGTTGGGCATTTCCTTTATAGGCCACACGCCGTTTTCTTCATTAACATCGGCTGTTTCTTTGTAAGGGTCGAGGTGAATGGCTGCCACCTCTTTGTCTTTAATAAACACTTTGGTTACCTGCTTTTCGTTAAGTCTCCAAATACCTACGGGTATTTTTTCAACCTGTTTGGTGCCGTCTTTAAACGTCCACTCAATAATGATTGGCATTACCAGCCCACCATTATTTGAAAAAGTAAGTTCGTAAAAATTCCTGTTAATCCAGGTAGACCTGTTTGCACTATCAGTGTTTGCAAGTTCTCTTTTATAGCTGGCCTCAATGTTGCCCGCTGCATCTGCATTACGGTTATAGTAATAAAAATCCCTTAAGGTTGTATCCAGGTCGGTAGCATATTGTAAAGATTTGTCCTGTCTGTTATGTAAAATAGCAACCGGGTCAAAATTTTCGGGTTGAAAATCGGTTTTGGTTCCCGGATCCATTTTATAAAAGTGCACACTATCCAGGGATATGTCAACATTATCTGTTCCAAAATACCAACCTCTCCAAAACCAGTCTAAATCCACTGCACTGGCATCTTCCATAGTTCTAAACAAATCGGCCGGGGTAGGGTGTTTGAAGGCCCAGCGACTGGCGTATTGTTTAAAAGCATAATCGAATAATTCGCGGCCCATGATGGTTTCTCTTAAAATATTAAGGCCGGTAGCAGCTTTACCATAAGCATTTGAACCCACGTTTACCACGTTATCGCCTTTGGTCATGATGGGTTCCAATTTATCCTTGGGCATTTTCATGTAATCAACAATGTTGTGTGCAGGCCCACGACGAGAGGGATAATTCTGATCAAATTCCTGTTCGGTCAAATACTGAACAAAGGTATTCAGGCCTTCATCCATCCACCAATACTGGCGCTCATCGCTGTTAACAATCATGGGAAAAAAGTTGTGGCCCACTTCGTGGATGATCACACCAATCATTCCGTATTTGGTCGCTTCGGAATAGGTGCCGTCCTTTTCGGCACGGCCATAATTCATTGCCAGCATGGGATATTCCATTCCAATGGCAGCCTCCACCGAAATAGCGACCGGGTAAGGATATGCTATGGTAAACTTTGAATAGGTTTTAATGGTATGTGCTACCACCTTAGTGGAGAATTTACGATAAAGCGGGTAAGCCTCTTTACCATAATAACTCATACACAGTACTTTCTTTCCCTCAACATTTACAGCCATTGCATCCCAAACCAAACGGCGGCTGGTATTAAAAGCAAAATCCCTTACATCTTTGGCAGTATAAACCCAGGTTTTTTTAGCGGTGCTCTTTTGCTTGGATGCCTGTAATGCTTCGTCTAATGTTACAATTTCAATTGGCTCGCTAGCTGTTTGGGCTTTTTGCCACCGGGCTTGTTGTGCACCAGTTAATAAATTACCCAGGTTTTGACATTCGCCGGTAGCTGCAACAATATGATCGGCGGGAACGGTAATGCTCACTTT
>JBBSJX010000576.1:0-1991 GCA_038256825.1 Chitinophagales bacterium | reverse complement strand
GCATAAAAGAAAAGGCCCACTTAAACGCCTGGCTGCAAGTATATGAAACTGAAGCTCTTGAAAGAGCAATAGCGCTTGACAATCTTTCAACTTCAGGGAAACCTACCGGCAAATTACATGGTGTAATAGTTGGTTTAAAAGATGTAATCAGCTACAAAAATCACCTCCTTTCCGCTTCTTCCGGAATTCTAAAAAATTTTACTTCCATTTATAATGCTACCGCAACTCAAAAATTACTTGATGAAGGCGCCATAATAATTGGCCGCCAAAACTGCGATGAGTTTGCTATGGGTAGTAGTAACGAAAATTCAGCTTTTGGGGTTGTAAAAAATGCCCGGGATGAATCAAGAGTGCCGGGTGGCTCTTCGGGAGGTTCGGCTGTGGCCGTTCAGGCGGGGATGTGCATGATTAGCCTGGGAAGCGACACTGGCGGCTCCGTAAGGCAACCAGCAGACTTTTGTGGTATTGTAGGCCTAAAGCCCTCTTATGGACGTGTATCGAGGTATGGTTTAATTGCCTATGCCTCATCGTTTGACCAGATTGGGATTTTTGGAAATAATATAGAAGATGTTGCATTAACACTAGAAGTAATAGCTGGCCCTGATGAATTTGATAGTACAGTAAGTACAAAAATTCCTGAAAAATATTCAACAGAATTAACCGGCGGAAAAAAGGAATATAAAATTGCATATTTTGATAGCGCCCTCAATCATCCAAGCCTAGATCCCGAAATTGCTGCATCAATAAAAGCTTTTATACAAAAATTAACAAGCGATGGAAACCTTGTTGAAAGCGTTGACTTTGAATTAATTGAACACATAGTTCCAACATATTATGTTTTAACCACAGCTGAGGCCAGTACCAACCTATCGAGGTATGATGGGGTGAAGTTTGGTTATAGAAGCGCAACCCCCACAAACGACCTAACTAATTTTTATAAGCAAAACCGAAGTGAAGGCTTTGGTGCCGAAGTAAAACGAAGAATACTACTAGGCACCTTTGTACTAAGTAGTGGCTACTACGATGATTATTTTGCTAAGGCTCAACAAGTTAGAAATTTGCTTACGAATAAAACAAAAGAAATTTTCGAAAAATACGATGCCATAATTCTTCCAACTGTCCCAACTCCTGCTTTTAAAATCGGGGAAAAAAATGAGGATCCGATTGCCATGTTTTTGGCTGATATTTATACTGTTTACGCAAATCTTGTTGGAATTCCTGCCATTTCGCTCCCACTTTTTACCCATTCAAACGGTATGCCCTTTGGTTTGCAGGTGATGACTTCCCAGTTTAATGAGTTACTTTTGCTCCGTCTTTCAAAAATCCTGATGGATAAAAAAGAGAGATAAAAGGTCTTTTACTGGCGACAAAAGTCAAACAACCAAACCAAACGGGTTTAACAATCCGATTGATTCATCAAACATTTTAAATGTTTTTCATGAAAAGTGTAACTTTTTTGACTAAGCTTCGTCGGCTTATAAAATCATTGGCGGTAAGTATTGTATTTTTATTTTTAGGCGTAATTGGAAGTTCTTTTTCCACAGTGTTTTCTGAAAATGATGGAATTAAAAAAACGGTTCGCGACTCTAGCTTCACCGATAAAAACGCATTCCCCACCTTATTTGAAACTAATAACGACCCGTTAACCTCGGGCGATTTTCAATTAAATGTAAAAGCGAAAAAATTTGTTCAGAGCTTTATTTCGCAAAACGCTGACAGGCTTAACCGTATGAAAGTATGGGGTAAACCCTACTTTGATATTTATGACGGCATTTTAGCTCAATACGGGCTTCCTGTTGAACTTAAATATGTTTCGGTAATAGAGTCTTCGTTGAAGCAGGGTGCGCTTTCTCCAGTTGGCGCCGGCGGTCCATGGCAGATAATGCCTACTCAAGCAAGACGCCTGGGATTAACGGTTAATAAGAGAGTAGACGAAAGAAGAAACTATTATAAGAGTACCCACGCTGCTGCAAAGTTTATGAAAGAGCTTT
>JBBSJX010000575.1:0-2011 GCA_038256825.1 Chitinophagales bacterium | reverse complement strand
TGCAATTATTATCTTCCCCATTATTTATTGATTAAAAGCTTTCTGCGGTTAGATTTTTTATGATGTAACCGGGTCATTATCTAAAGAATAATGACCCGGATTAAAATTGTTGTTTTTCATGTAAAGTATTAGTAAGGCTTTATTACCTGGCCGGTGTTTGCCCCGAATACACTTTTACGAAAACCGTATTCCAGTTGCTGCATAGTAACAGGAATATCGCCGGGGAAATATGGAAAATAGTGTGGAGAATTTTCGATAACAGTTGGGCTCACTGCATTAATTCGTATACCGTTTTCCAGTTCAATGGCTGCTGCCCTTACAAAACCTTCCACAGCTCCATTGGCTGCCGATGCATTGGCAAAGTTTTTTTGTGGATCATGCGTTAATGCACCGGTGATTAAAGTAAATGAACCTTTTGGATTGATGTAATGCTGCCCAATAAGCACTAAATTAATTTGCCCCATCATTTTGCCTTCAACGCCTTTTCTAAATTCTTTATCAGTAAGATTTTTCCAGGGGCCTACATGAGTTGGACCAGCGGTAGAAATCAATGCGTCAAACGGCCCAACCTGTTTAAACATATTTTCGATAGACTCTGTTGAAGTAATATCTGCCTGAATGTCTCCATCTGTTTCAGCTACTCTTACAATTTCGTGTTCTTTTTCAAATGCACTGCTAAGGTGCTTGCCCATAGTGCCTGTTGCACCTACGATGATAATTTTCATTTTCCTGTTGTTTTAAATTGTGAATTTTAATACAACAAAATTAGTTTGGGTAGCTGCCCCGGTAGTAGGACATGAATGCACTTAAACAGGACTTTTTTGAAATTGTATTTAATTGAGTAGGGGTGAATATTCAAGACATAAAAAATGGCCTTCCAGCCAGTATGAATAGATTATTGTAAGACCTTATCACAAATTTTAGAATTCAACCCCTTGTAAAAAACAAGTTTATATGTCTTGTCAGGATTCGTTCTGAATTTGTGTATATAGCCACTCGTCAAGCCTGGTTGCTTTGATCAGGAGCGATTTTTACATATAACCAACATTAGTGTGTTTAAAATTGTCTGGATATTTCAACCCATAATCCAGTACTCTATCAAAAGAGGAATGAGCCAGGAATAATAAGCCGGCAAAGGGTAAGTAATCATTTGTTTGGATAACACCCAGCAATATTAAAATGCACCCAACTGCTTTATGGTGAAAGAGGTTATAGGTTACTGCTCCAACCCTTGTGTTTACCAAATAACCTACCATGCCGATATCGGGGCTAAAAAAAAGAAGAAGATACAACCACCAACTAATATGCATGTTTAGTTTATATAAAAAGAAAACCGAAAGCGCAAATACTCCTAATTCTTCGAGTTTAATAAGACTTTTCATTTTTGCAGGTTTTGTTTTGGTTTACTATTCTGATAAAGTCGGGCTTTATCGCAGTTCAGGAATTAATCGTCCCAGTGGATACTGAGGTAAAATAGTAAATAAAGTTTACGATTAAAACTTAACGGACGTTCTGTGGAATACCTGGGAGTGTCCGCAAATTTTTCCGTCATTAAAATAATATGTTGTTGCGCCAACAGACCTTATAGCATTGCCTGTCGGCGGGAAGATTCCGTTCTTTCCGTTATTTGTGGCGGTCATTAGCCAAGTAATTGCCACGGAATCTTCTTCAGTAATAGTGGTAAGAATTTCAAACCTGATATCCGGAAATGAGTCTAAAGTATAATCTAACCGCATGGCAAAATCCTCATAATTCAAAGTCCTCCCTTCCCATGGATCTGATGGGTCTTTAGAAATTGTATAGGCAGGTGCAACATAACTTGGAATGCGATCGAAGTCTTTTTCATTCAAGACTTTCTGCACAAATTCCCTAAGTAAGATTTCATTTTCCATTGTTTATTTAATTACTGATACACAATTTAATTACTGCTGTTTTGCAAAGGGTTAGTGTTCTTTGATCAGCATAATTAAAAGCCATCTGTTTTACGCTGTTTTTAAATTCAGGGTGTAAT
>JBBSJX010000574.1:0-2013 GCA_038256825.1 Chitinophagales bacterium | reverse complement strand
TAATAGTAATGCACCAGTAATGGAATCTATATCAACTGGAACTATCAATATAAGCGTAGACGAAAGTTTTAAGCCTGTTATCAGTGAGCAAATTAAAGTATTTGAATCGTCGTATCCTGAGGCTCATATTAATGCTGAATACAAAACCGAAGCAGATTGTTTACGCGACCTGCAGAAAGACAGTACCCGGATGGTAATTATATCGAGGGGGCTTGATAGAAATGAGGAAGAATTTTATATTAGCAAGCTAAAGTTTAAGCCAAGTTTTGTAAGGGTTGCCTACGATGCTATTGCGGTTGTTATTAATGCTTCAAATCCCGATTCTGTATTTACTATGGCTGATTTGAGGGGAATGTTATCGGGCGAAAGCAAAAAAAATTACAATGTTGTGGTAGATGGCAAAGGTTTAACCAGTACTATAAGATACCTGTTGGATAGTGTTTTAAAAGGTGCACCCTTAGCAAAAAATGTTACTGCAGCTAAAAACAGTGAAGAAGTAATTAACTATATTGCCACTTCTCCAAACACCATAGGGTTTGTTGGAGTTAGCTGGTTAACATTGGCCGAAGAGAATAATAAGGAGTTAGCTTCAAAAGTTAAGATGGCGCTAATTGAATGTAAAAATTGTGATAAAGATGTTTATGCCAAACCTTCGCAACAAACTATTTATTTTAAACAGTATCCTTTGGTACGGGGATTGTATTACGTGCTAAAGGAAAATTTTGCCGGTGTAGGTTCTGGATTTACAAATTTTTTAAGCCTCGAAAGAGGGCAATTAATTTTTAGCAGAGCAAATCTTGTTCCGTCGCTTATGCAGTTTAACAGAAGACGGAGCCAAATAAAAGAAAGTGAATAACAAACAACAAAAAAAAAACACATGAAGAAACTTACATTTTTGGTTTTAGCCGTATTGTTTGCCGGTAAATTGTTGCTTGCGCAGGATGTGGATGCAGGTAAAAAATTACTATACTATAATCGTATAGCCAGTGCAACGCAATCGTTGGAAAAAACCGTTCTTGACAAACCAAAGGAGGCAGATGCTATATATTGGTTGGGCCAAACTTACCTTGCTACTGTAAAGGCTGATGGTAAAAAGGATGTAGCCAAGGCAAAAGCTTTATATCAAAAAGCTTTAAGCGAAGGCCTTAACGAACCATTAATATGGGTAGGAATGGGCCACGTTGAATTGTTAGAAGGAAAAAATAACGAAGCCCGCCAGCGTTTTGAAGCAGCAATTACTGCTACTACAAAAAGAAAAAAAGAAAATCCTGAAATATTAAATGCAATTGGCCGTGCAAATGCCGATGGCGGATCTACTGTAGGTGATCCCCTATATGCGATTGAAAAATTAAAGAGAGCCGTTGAATTAACCCAGGACGACAAAAAACAAAATCCTGAAATTTATATCAATCTTGGTATTAACTACCTTAAAGCAGGTGGCGATAAATCAGGGGGAGATGCTTACGAAGCTTTTAACAATGCTTTGAGAATTGATCCCAAATATGCTGAAGCTAATTTCAGGTTAGGTAAAATTTTTCAGAGCCAGCAGAATAAAGAAAAGTTTGAGCAATATTTTAATGCTTCCATCGAATCCGACCCGGCTTTTGCTCCTGCTTATCTTGAATTATACTTTTATTATCAAAACAGGGATATTAATAAAGCCAGAGAATATTTGGATAAATATGTTGCCAACAGCGATAAAGATTGCAGTACCGATTACTTTTACGCTGACTACCTTTTCCGTTCTGGTAAATACCAGGAGTCGTTAGATAAGGGTAAGCTGATGGAAAATGGTGCTTGTAAAGATTATCCACGTTTGAAAGTGTTGTACGCTTATAACTACGATCGTTTAGGCGACAGTACAAAAGCAAAGAATAATATCGAATCTTATTTAAACACTGCACCTCCTGCAACTATTCAGCCCGATGATTATATGTTTGCTGCAAGTGTAATGAAGAAAATGGATGGCAGCGAACAAACTGCAATCAAGTATCTTGAAAAAGCTTTAGAATT
>JBBSJX010000573.1:0-2015 GCA_038256825.1 Chitinophagales bacterium | reverse complement strand
TTGGAATATTTACTTTGGTTGCTATATAATAAAAACCCGTTTTCCAGTTCGGTGCATAGCTACGTGTACCCTCAGGCGTTATAGCAATTGAAAATCGATCTTTCGAACGAAAGATATCACAAACGGCATCTACAAAATTTGTATTTTTTGACCTATCGACAGGAAAGCCACCTAGCTTTTTAAAAAACCATCCGAATGGAAAAATAAAGAGTTCTTTTTTTGCTACGTATTTGGTGTCAAGTTTAAGTATGTTCCTTGCTGCAATGCCTACAACGAAATCCCAGTTACTGGTATGAGGTGCAACTATCAATACATATTTTTTTAATGATTTCGGAACTGAACCCCGGACTTTCCACCCGGTTAATCGAAAAAAGAATTGGTAAACTATCCTCACCCGTTTAAGCTATTTTGTTTTAAATTAAGACTGACAAGATATGCAAATTCAATTATAAAAAAGCTGGTAATTAACCGGTAATTCGATTTCAAATAAAAAATCATTTAATTTGGAACAATTATTGTCACTGCGGGGGAAACACCCGAAATTATATGAATATATCTAAAAACTGGTGGTTGCTGGCTGCTTGTACAATTACATTAGCCTCATGTTCTCCTAAAAGGATTCCATTTACTCAGCAATTAAAGGAGCAGCATCAATTGAAACCAGAAGAATTGAAATCAATACAATTCTATCTTTCTAATGATTTGGTTTTGAGTAGGGGAGACCAACAACTCAAAAAGGAAACCAACGATGGCGAGCTGACTGTTAAAAAGGATGCCGTTATTGAAGAATTTGTTTTCAAAGCCGGTACACCTTGTGTTATTCATGATTTAATAGATGGTAATCGGGTTATGGTGAGTTTTGAGAAAGGCGGTAATAAATATCTTGTTTTCGGAAGCGTCAAAAACCGTGATGGTTATTATACATTACAGGCTATGGACTGGAATAAAGATAAAGGTCGTGTTAATTATGGTGAAAAAATATATCTCACTTCAACCGGTAGCCGTGATGTTTTTCTGGTTCTTAAAATGAAAAGCCTTGAACAATTCAAGTTAGATCAAAAAGTAGTAAAGGGTGAAGAAATAGGAAAGTAATCTTCAGTTAATCCGTAATAATCTTTAAAAAAAAACGCTTCCGATGAAGCGTTTTTTTGTGGGACGTACTGGGCTCGAACCAGTGACCCCTGCCTTGTCGAGGCAGTGCTCTGAACCAACTGAGCTAACATCCCCTTATTTTTCAATACAAAGATAGTAATCAGCCTGTGAGTGAAAAAATATTTAAAATCATGTATATTCCATAAGCTGCCAAAGCAATTCCTGAAACTCTGTTCATCCATAACAAAAATTTGCTTGTAATAATTCCTTTTAAACGTGATGCAACGTATGCTTTCAATAAATCAGTTGCGAATACCATTCCCAAAGTGCTACTGTAAAAAATAAAAGCATTTGCACCAGCCAGATCGGGATTTATAGTAATTGTACCAGCAACACCCAACCAGAATAACAAGGCAGAAGGATTAAGAGAGTTCATAGTAAAACCTTTTACTACATCTATGAGTCTTGTTTTTGAGTCGTCTATAACTTCCAGTGCATCGGCTTTAACAGTAGCATCTTTAAAAAATGTAAAAAAACCAAAAGCAAGAATTAACAATCCACCTGAAATTCCTACTATTTTATCGTATTCCTTTAGATAAAATAAAAACGAACTTCCGAAATAAGTGATTGCTACAAATAATGCGTCACTTAATAAAACACCAATTGCAAGCATTGAGGCAGGAAGAAAGCCTTTTTTGATGCTGGTATTTAAAATCATAAAAAATACCGGACCTACCAGTAGCGCCAGCACACTTCCTAAAATAATTCCACTTATTACCGGTTGCAACATAAATGAATTCGGAAAGTAAATTGTAAGAAGTCATAAAAATACAGAGATATAACTTTATATGGGAAAAAGCTGTAAGGTTAAATCTAAAAAATCTATCAGGCTATGGTTCCCATACGTTCTTTTTCAACAAAAT
>JBBSJX010000572.1:0-2038 GCA_038256825.1 Chitinophagales bacterium | reverse complement strand
TGCAAACAGAAGAACCGAGATTGGAATTATCAGAAATTTCCATTTCAAATTGTTCGCATTTTCGACTATGACCTCCAGAAATATAACAAATAGGATAATAATTATTACCTGTGCAAGTACATTTTTTAAATGTCCAATGTTTGGTGATTTAATCCATTTCAAGACCCCATTGTCCCCAACATCATTAGTTTTATTGGAAATAAATAATGTAAAAACTCCGTAAGCGAAAATGAAAAGTGCTAAGGCTATTAAGAACGTATCTAATGATTTCATTAAATATACCGTACCAATATCAACGGAAAGCAAACCTTCATTTCCTTCTGGGACGTAATTAAAAAGTATTATTTTAATTGCACCATAGGTTTTCCAGGCACCCACAAAAAACAATAATAAAGACCCTATGAGGGAGCTAATAACTGCTATTAAACTAATATAACGGAATATGTAAAATGGTTTTTTCATAATATTCAAATTTGGCAATTCTGTAATTTGTAAATTCACAATTTTTAATTTGCGGCATAATTTCAATTATGATATTATTATTTTTCTTGCTTTTTGTAAAGGTTTAATACGTTTTTTAGAACTTTAGAAGCTGTTTCAATATCTGGACAAATGGCGTCTTCCCTCACAAGATTGGGAATTATACCAATTGCCAGTAACATATCTTTTGGCTGATCTTCCAGCCCTACGAGGATGACAGGTGTATTCTTCTTTTTCAAATCAAAAAGTGCATTTTCCAATGCATATAACCCCGATTGATCTATATAAGGCACCCGATCCATTCTTAAGATCAATGCTTTAATATTTACATCACGCTTATCGATCATAGATTGAAACTCGGAGGCAAAACCAAAAAAGAGCGGCCCATAAAGATGTTTGATATATACACTGTTTTTAAATTCGGCATATAGCGTTTGTTCATCTGCCCACAGGGTTTCAGGTTGTGAATCTCCCAAAGATTTAATCTCTACCCGTTTCTCTGCCAGATCTCCAATCTTTTTCATAAAAAGCACAGAAGCGAACACTATACCAATACCTACCGCATAAATCAGGTTACCAAAAGTAGTAATGAGCAATACCAGCAGTAGCACAACTGTATCTGCACGAGGAACTTTTAGCAGGTGCTTCAACGCTTTGTAATCTATAATATTAAGCCCTACGGGAATCAAAATACCTGCCAGCACAGGTATGGGTATGTAAGCAGCTAATGATCCTGCACCGAGCAATATAATTAATAGGAAAAACCCGTGGATGGCTCCTGAAAGACGGGTTTTGCCGCCAGAATTTATGTTGATAACTGTGCCTTTGGTAGCACCTGCTCCAGGAATACCGCCAAACATTGCGGCCACAGTGTTGCCTATCCCTTGTCCTATCAATTCTTTATTGCTATTGTGCCGGGTCTTGGTAATATTGTCAGCAATAACCGAAGTCAACAATGAATCTATTGAACCCAGTGCAGCCAATATGATGGCATACTCTATAATTAAGGCATAGGCCTCCGATGGGATACTATAAAAACCTCCTACTTTAAGCTCGGGCAATCCGGACGGTATGTCACCTATCAGAGGTACATCTATTTTGAAAAAATAAGCGACGAACGTAGCCACTATTAGGGCTACCAAAGTACTCGGTACGGCTTTGGTGATTTTTGGGAAAAGGTAATATACCGCAATTGTGAGCAGCCCAATACCAATTGCGGCAATATTGGCTCCCGTAAAGATTTCTGGAAGGTTTTGAAAAACAGCAATGGTAGATTTTGGAGAAGTCAAGCCAAAGAAGGGAAATGTTTGAAACAAGATAATAATAAGACCCACCCCAGTCATAAAGCCTGAGATTACGGGGTAGGGAAAATACTTGATGTAGCTACCTACTCTTAAGATGCCAAATAATATTTGAAAAATCCCCCCCAGAAAAAAGGTAAGCAATATGATAGGAAGCGCACTTTCTATACCCCCAAATTTACTCACTGCAAGCGTAACCACTGCAGCGGACACTACGGTCATAGGGCCTGTAGGACCGCTGGCTTGGGTAGCTGTGC
>JBBSJX010000571.1:0-2057 GCA_038256825.1 Chitinophagales bacterium | reverse complement strand
CCATCAGCGAAGGACAAACCATATCGCAACCTTACACCGTGGCTTATCAAACGCAGTTATTACAGGTAAAACCAAACGATAAGATACTGGAGATAGGCACCGGCAGTATTTACCAGGCAACTGTACTTGCCGAAATGGGCGTAAAAGTTTTTACTATTGAACGGCAAAAAAAACTATTCGAAAAAACAAAAGCGTTTATTTTTAAGAGTCAATATCCCAACCTTAAATTTTTTTATGGCGATGGATACGAAGGCCTGCCAACGTATGCGCCGTTTGATAAAGTAATAATCACGGCAGCAGCGCCCTTTATTCCGCCTAAATTAATTGCACAATTAAAAACCGGCGGTAAAATGGTAATACCTTTGGATGAAGGCGTACATCAGCGTATGTTGCGTATCACCAAAAATGAAGACGGAACAACTTTGGAAGAAGCTTTCGAAAATTTTAGCTTTGTGCCTATGTTGAGTGGAAGAAATGGATAGTGGTGGGGTGAGAGTTAATAGTTAATAGTTCATAGTTTAGTTCATAGTTAATAGTTCGTAGTTCATAGTTGAACTGGTATAATTAATGTGCCGTCTAAACTTCTAAACTCCTAAACTACTAGACTCCTAAACTCCTAAACTTCTAAACCTTAAACTTTAAACCTTAAACTTTAAACCTTAAACAAAACCTTTCCCCTTGCGTTTCTTTTCAAAAATAACAGTACTCTGCAATATCTGCTTCCTCGCTGCGGTTGTTTTCCGTTATATCGAAATGCAGAAACAAAAAGCAGGCGATGGTGCTTTGGTTATTCCCTTGCCGTGGCTCGAAGGTACTTTGGTGATACTTGGTTACGGCGCCATTATAGTGAATGCCCTTTTTCTTATCCTGTATTTTATTTTTACTTCTTTTAAGATGAACACTGCGGTTCCACGTTGGATCATTATCTTTAATACCATAATTTTTTGCTGCCAGGTTTATTATTTCTTTTTTAACTGATGATAACATGATACACAGCATCCTTACAAACAAAAGCACCAAACTTTTTATTTTACTCGCCGGTATTTTTATAACCAGTGCCTTACTTGCCGAAGTAATCGGCGTAAAAATATTTTCGCTGGAAGATACGGCAGGCGTGCCCCGGGCCAACATTAACCTGTTTGGCAGTCCATTTAGTTTTCATTTAACTGCCGGGGTATTGTTGTGGCCGGTTGTTTTTGTAATGACGGATATCATCAATGAATATTACGGAAAAAGAGGCGTAAAATTTTTATCTTATCTAACCATTGGTTTAATCACTTATGCGTTTCTTATTTTTACCGGGGCAATCAGCCTTTCGCCGTCCGAATATTTTGAAATTGGCAATGGCGTTGATAAACCTGATAATGCTTTTCGTGGAATTTTTGGGCAGGGTATGTGGATCATCATTGGTTCTATGGTTGCCTTCCTGGTGGGACAGATACTGGACGTAATGATCTTTCACCGCATAAAAAAAATGACCGGCGAAAAAGGCATCTGGTTACGGGCAACAGGCTCTACATTGGTTTCGCAATTGATTGATAGTTTTATTGTGCTCTTCATTGCTTTTTATGTAGGCAAACGAATTCAAACCGATCAGGGCGAACCCTGGAGCCTGCAGCAGATACTGGTTACCGGTACCGGCAATTATATCTACAAATTTATTGTGGCCATTTTGTTAACCCCGGTTATTTATCTTGTACATGCGTGGATTGAAAAATACCTGGGTAAAGGATTGGCTACCGAGATGAAAAACTCGGCAATGGGAGCCGAATAGCCAGTTTAGTCTCCCGCTGTTTACCCTATACATATATTCAAAGCCTTAGAATTTTACATATTCTAAATTATATATTTTTTCAAACACAGTCCCAATACGGATTTTTAGCGCATTTTTAACTAACTTTAACCATTAAAATTTAAAATGAAAACAGGCAATGTTCAACAAATTAACAGTAACTAACCTGTTCAAGGCAAAAAGTTTTTTCCTGCTGATATTTATATTGTTGGTGAACAAGAATTTATCGGCCCAATGCGCACCCAATATTGATTTTGAGCTCGGT
>JBBSJX010000570.1:0-2118 GCA_038256825.1 Chitinophagales bacterium | reverse complement strand
GCAAAGCCATACGGGTGTTATTAGCTTGTTACCGGCCTTACCAAAATCATGGCCGTTAGGTTTTGTATCAGGTTTACGTGCAAGAGGTGGGTTTGAAGTAGATATGCGATGGAAAAATAACAAGCTGAGCGAATCAAGCATCAAGTCGATTAATGGCACACGGTGCAAACTGTTGGCAAAAAGTGCGGTGAAAATTTATAATAACGGTAAGGAGATTAAACCAACGACAAATGAGGATGGCACTTTAGAGTTTGCCACCCAAAAAGGAAATACATATAAAGTAATTGAGCTCTAATTCGGATGCCATTTGTTAAAAAAATAATTATTGCATTTTTTTGAACGAACCGATACGGCAGACTTCAGCGATGGTGTCTTAAAGACTCTATTTAAACAATTAAAAACAATCGCATGCCGGTTATTCACCTTTTAATTCCTCAATATAAACATCCGGCAGCGCTCTAATTAGTTCTTTCATTTCATCGCCTGCATTTTCTTCAATCCATTCTTTAGCAATCGCCGTATAAGCGTCATCCCTGAAATCGAACCAATGCTGCCTTAGGCTGCTATTGTCTATTATGAATTTGAAATTGGCAAAGGGCCGCTTCTTTTCCAATGCATGCGCCAGTTTTGCCTGTAAGCTTTTATCTTTTACTGTTTCAATAAACGCCTGGATAACCCGGAACGACTCGTGAGTGGGTACGGCTTCCAGCGCTAAAAACTTGCCGGGGTTATTCATTTCTTCTATCGCCGTATCTCCTGATTCTTCAAAAGTCCAGGCATCTTCGCCCACATGTATATCCACCTCAAGGGTCTCCATGTTTATAAAACAGCGCATATTATTCATAGACATGGCCTCGCCCACATCGTAATAAAACCTTTCTCTTTTACTTCTGTTCTTCATTGTTTTATTGCACCTATGTCTTTCCAGTAATCACGTGTAAACCGGTATCCGCCCGGCTTTGATTTATCCTGCGTAAGCCAGTCCAGGTAATAATCCTCAATCCTGCTTATATCTATGGCTTCATAACTTTCAAAATCATAGCAACTGGCTTCAATATTAAAAGTGAGTACATTCATACTTGCCAGCATGGATTTGCTATTGGTTTTGCTGATCACATAACCCTCTTTTACAAGCTGCATTTCTCTTTCTATAAAGTCAGCCTTAAAATTGTTTCTCTTTAAAAGAGCCTCCAGCCGGTTACAAAATGCAGGTATTGTACGTGTAACGGTTTTCCCCCGGGTGAGTACAACCAATAATAATGGTTGATGTACATACATCACCAGCAACTTGCCCGCAAAGCCGGTGGGAACTAATTTAATATACCACGCGTGCAGTTGCTGCCCATGCGAAGGGTCGGAAATAAACAGGGCAGGTTTTAACCTGGATATATTTAAAAGCTTTTGAACAGCATGGACGATTATCATCTGGCAAAAATAAGTACGTGCGTTGTAATATATTACAGGTCTTCTTCGATAAAAATTACACTAGACTTTTGTCAGAGGCAAGCTGAGCACAACAGATGCTATTCGAATTGTAGGGTAAGGTTTCTTACCGGAATTATACCCCAATGTTGAGCAATTCCGAAATAGCAGGTTTTATAAAATCTTGGGGTTGTCGCCGCACCAATAGAAGATTTGCCTGCGCCTGGAAAAAGCAGAGGAAATGCTTTAGCAAAAAACTTCCAGCCTTACCGAAATCGCTTTTGCCCTGGGTTACCCAGACCTCCCGGCATCCACCAAAGGTTTCAGGAAAAAATTGGGTGTGTCACCGGCGGGGAAGGAAGTATGAATGTTGAATCACGAATAGGAAATTACGAGTGTAGCGCGTAGAGGAAAGATAATTTCCTTTTTTAAAAAATTGTTTTCCCTGCGCCATGGTTATCGTCCCACGAATCACTGCTTACAAAAAGGAAAAATGACGAACAAAAATGTTTAAAGAAGATCTTAAAGGCGATTTCGCCAGAACTGCAACCGGCTTTTACTCACCCGTTAGTACCACGGCTTGTTGCACGGGCGAAATAAAAACGGTAATGATATTGCGTCGTGGGAAAGCACTTTGCTTTTAAACTCGTACCTTACCATGATGAATGATAATAATCAGGTGCACTTTGTGTTTTT
>JBBSJX010000569.1:0-2126 GCA_038256825.1 Chitinophagales bacterium | reverse complement strand
GGCGGTACTAAAATTTGTTTTGATGCGCTAACCAATAATCAGATTGATTTATACCCCGAGTATACCGGTACCGGATTATTGGTGCTATTAAAGCCTACAGCCAACCAGTTACAAAGTATGATGGGTAGCAGGGAAAAGGTTTATGAGTATGTAAAAACCGAGTTTAAAAAAAAGTATAACCTTGATTGGTTGCAACCTATTGGTTTTAACAATGCTTATGCATTAATGATGCGCAAAAACCAGGCAACACAATTAAACATCAAAACTATTTCGGACCTTAAAATGTATATAGATAAAGAAAAATAATTTTACAAAACGGTTGAATTATAGAGAGTATTTGGTACCAGGGATTTGAATAACAATTAAACATTCTTGCGTCGCACTCTTGTACTTTTTAATTTACTATTCAGCCATTTGGTTTAATAAAATACAATCAAATATATAACCGCTCAATAAAATTGCTCAGGTATAAGTGTTCGAACCGCCGGCAGTCGGTCAAGCTGCAACGGCAGTAACATAAAGCTATAATGCCGGGCTCATAAAAAAATGTATTAATTGGGTTACATTTTAAAGGTGCAAACCAAATCCAGTATCCCATTTATAAACAAAATCAGGAGTGTATTATGATTAATTTATTGGATAAATATTTACAGGTTCGAAAACGTTCCGAAGATATTTGTCGCCCGCTTGAAAAGGAAGATTATGTAGTGCAGCCGGTAGTAGATGTGAGCCCGCCCAAGTGGCACATTGGGCATACTACCTGGTTTTTTGAAACATTTGTTTTAAAAAATTTTGTAGAAGATTATAAGGAATACAACCCCGATTATAATTATGTTTTTAATAGTTATTACGAAACAGTGGGGGCACGGGTAGTACGAACAGACCGGGGTAATTTAAGCAGGCCGTCGGTTGATGAAGTATATGCATATCGCAAGTATGTCGACGAGGCAATGCAATTGTATTTGAGCAATGACATAACGGTTGATGCCACTGAAATTGTAGTGCTGGGTTTAAACCACGAAGAGCAACACCAGGAGTTGTTATTAACCGATATCAAATACATTTTAGGCAATAATCCCTTAATGCCGGTTTATACGGATGGTAATGTTGAACCTGCTCCTGTAGGTAAGTCCACCAACTTTATAATGATAAATCCAGGCCTTTACGAGGTGGGCTTTATGGGTGATAGTTTTTGTTTTGATAATGAATTAAACAGGCATAAAGTTTACCTGCAAAATTATTCAATAGCCGAGGAGCTGGTTACCAATTACGAGTTCATGGAGTTTATTGAAGCTGGCGGATACGAAGATTTTAAATATTGGCATGCCGAAGGTTGGGATTGGGTAAAAACCAACAATATAAAATCGCCCATGTACTGGCATGTGGTTAATGATGAATGGCACAATTATACTTTCGGGGGTTTGCTGCCTCTTGATGAAGCTGCCCCTGTTAACCATATTAGTTACTACGAAGCAGCGGCTTATGCAGCGTGGAAGGGAATGCGCCTGCCCACCGAATTTGAGTGGGAAATTGCCGCAGTGCAATTTGATTGGGGCAAACGTTGGGAGTGGACCGAAAGTGCGTACCTGCCTTACCCTGGGTTTGCAAAAGCACCGGGTGCAATTGGCGAGTACAACGGCAAGTTTATGGTAAACCAAAAAGTATTACGCGGTGGCTCCGAAGTTACCTCGCCGGGACACAGCAGGCTTACCTATCGCAACTTTTTTCATCCATATCTCAGGTGGCAATTCACCGGAATCAGGTTAGCAAAATAATACAATCAATGAATCGATTTTTAGAGGATATCGTAAAGGGACTATCGGCACCACAAAAATTTTTGGAATCCAAATATTTTTATGATGCAAATGGTGATGAGCTTTTCAGGAAAATAATGAATTGTCCCGAGTACTATCTTACCGATTGTGAGCGGGAAATATTTACAGGTCAAACAGCACAACTTGCCAATTATTTCACCAGTCATACCACCTCGTTCGATATTGTGGAACTGGGAGCCGGTGATGCAACAAAATCCATCTTTCTATTAAAAGAACTGGTTAATAGGAAGGTTGACTTTACCTATTATCCTGTAGATATTTCGAAAGATGTGATTGGGCTGCTACACCGTG
>JBBSJX010000568.1:0-2137 GCA_038256825.1 Chitinophagales bacterium | reverse complement strand
CCCGAGGCTAAAGATGACGATTACTATGCTTTGGACCTTTTAAGTTCCATTTTAACCAGCGGTAATTCTTCACGCCTGTATGCTGCCCTGGTCGATCAAAAGCAGTTGGCGTCGGCCGTATTCACCTCTTACGAAGCAACATTTGACCCTACCTTGTTTACTGTTTATGCCGTTACCAATAAAGACAAAAATGTGGGTGATGTGGAAGCTGCAGTTTACGAAGAACTTGAAAAAATAAAGAAAGATGGAATAACGGAAAAGGAACTGCAAAAAGTAAAAAACCAAAAGCTTATTGAGTTTTATAACCAGGTAGAAACCATCAATGGAAAATCAAATAATATAGGAACCTACGAATTGTTTTTTGGCGATTACCGAAAAATGTTTGATGCGCCCAACGAATACAACAAAATTTCTACTGAGGATATTAAACGCGTAGCAAACGAATATTTTAAAAAGAGCCAGCGAACGGTGGGCATTTTAAAATCTAATACGGATGAGTAATGCTTAAAGAAAAGTGAGAGATGTTTTGGCAACGAACCGGGGATCATAGTTCAACATCGTTGTGTCACTCACTTGTACTTTTTAATCTTTTAGCAGCTATTTTTTATAATTGTGTAATTAGCTTGTTATCCACTTCAATTATTCTACTTCAGGTTTAAAAATATAAAAATGATTAAATTAAAATACGCATCAGCCTCCTTCCTTTTTATGCTGGTTGCATTTATAGTAACAGCGCAAAACAGTGCGGTTGCTTATAAACTTCCCGCATACCAAAAAACAGTTTTAAAAAACGGGCTTACGGTTTACCTTATGGAACAACACGAAGTGCCGATGATACAAGCCTCCGTTATATTTCCGGCAGGTGCTATTTACGATGGCGAGAAATCGGGTCTTGCTTATATGACTGCTTCTGCTTTAATGTATGGAACCAAAAACAGAAGTAAAACCGAAATGGAAGAAGCGCTCGACTTTGTAGGCGCTTCAATTAATACTTATGCTTCAAAAGAGTATGCAGGCATAAGGGCAAGCTTTGCCACAAAAGATGCTGATAATGTTTTAAATATGCTGCAGGATATTATGCTGCATCCAACCTTTGACGAAAAGGAATTTGAAAAAGGAAAAATGCTGCAGGTTGCTGAGTTGGAGCAGGCAACGGAAAGCCCCCGCAATGTGATTGATAATTTTTTCGACAGGTTGTTATTTGGTAAGCATGTATATGCCAACCCTGAAAATGGGCAACCATCAACCGTAAAAAATTTAACAGCAAAAGATGCACGTGATTTTTACAAAAGCAACTATATTTCCAATGCATCTGCAATTGCCATAGTGGGAGATTTTAAAATACAGGACATGAAGCAGAAGCTAACCGCTTTATTTGGAGGATGGCAAAAAGGTAATCCACCTTTAAACGACGCTGGCAAAACCATTCAACCCATTAACAATGCAAGGGTGCTGCTGGTAAATAAAGAAGATGCTAAAGAAACCACATTTTATATTGGCGGTCCCGGTGTTGAACGGAGCAACCCCGATTATGTTGCCACCGAAGTAGTGAATACCGTTTTTGGAGGCAGGTTCACCTCGTGGTTAAATGATGAATTGCGGGTAAACACGGGTTTAACGTATGGTGCACGCAGCAATTTTGACCGGTTAAAAAATGCCGGCACTTTTCAGATTTCAACATTTACTGCAACTAAAAATACAGAGGCCGCCATTGACAAAGCTTTGGAAGTTTTAAATAAGTTGCACCAAACCGGCATTGATGAAAAAACACTTACTTCCGCAAAAAATTATGTTAAAGGCGGCTTTCCCCCACGCTACGAAACCAGCGGCCAGTTAGCAACTTTATTAACCCAAATGTTCTGGTATGGCTTTAATGAATCATTCATTAATAATTTTCAGAAAAATGTGGATGAGCTAACAATTAGTAAAGCAAAAGAAATAATAGAAAAGTATTATCCTAAAAATAACCTGCAGTTTGTACTAATAGGCAAAACGGCTGATATAAAAAAGATCGCATCAAAATATGGAAAGGTTTCTGAACTGGATATAAAAGATGAAACGATCAAATTGTTGAAACAATAAGCAAATTATAAAACCTGGTATAAATAAAAATCCACCCATTAAAGGTGGATTTTTT
>JBBSJX010000567.1:0-2138 GCA_038256825.1 Chitinophagales bacterium | reverse complement strand
TTATGTTTTTGCCGATCCTTATAAAGGTGGAATGATAGCCGTGGCTGAAGCGGCACGTAACATTGTTTGCAGTGGTGGCGAGCCGCTGGGCATCACCAATTGCCTCAACTTTGGTAACCCGTTCGATCCTGAATTGTATTACCAGTTTGTATACGCCGTTAAAGGTATGGGCGATGCCTGCCGCAGGTTCGATACACCGGTAACCGGCGGAAACGTTAGCTTCTACAATCAAAACCCTGATGGTGCTGTTTATCCAACACCCACAATAGGCATGGTAGGGGTTTTAGAAGACATTAAAACCCGCCTCACACTCGATTTTAAGCAGGCCGGTGATGTAATTTACCTGGTAGGCAAAAGCCGCGACGATATTAATTCATCTGAGTATTTACATAAACTTAAAGGAGTGGAGTTTTCTCCCGCGCCACATTTTGACCTGGAAGAAGAATTTGCTTTGCAACAGGCCATCCAAAAATTAAACAGCGCCAAATTAATGCAGAGTGCGCACGATCTCAGCGAAGGTGGACTAATTACTGCTTTGCTTGAAAGTGGTTTTAACCGCGGGTTAGGTTTTGATGTGCAGCAAACGGACGATGGCATTCGCAAAGATGCTTATTGGTTTGGCGAAGCACAAAGCAGGGTGGTGGTTTCCTGCACTTTAAAAAATGCCGAAGCACTTACAACAACCCTTGATGAACTGGGTATTTCTTTTGAATACCTGGGAATTGTTACTGCAGGCAATATTGATATGAAAGGTGATTTTTGGGGACATATTGAAGATGGGAAATATTTGTACGATACCGCAATTGAGCGGATTTTATCGCCAGAACAGGCTGGTATTATGGATATAAAACAAACCATAAAGCAGGAAGCAATGAAAAATGGATTAACACTTAAAGGCGAGGTTAAAGGAGTATAATTTGCCAATAGGTTTTTTGGGCCATAGCAGCATTACTACTAGCATACTTTTGTTGCGTCGCACTCTTGTACTTTTGGTTATTTACGGGGCAATACTTTATAATTAACATCTATTTTAAAATAATTGAGTTGGATCTTTCAAACCATTTAGAAAAATTAAACGAAGAAACTCCCGGCCTTGCTGCAGCACCGGCAGTGGGCGAAATTATTGTTACCGGCGCAGCCGGGTTTATTGGCAGTTGTGTAGTCCAGTTCTTAAACGATAAAGGGTTTGATAACCTTATTTTGGTAGATGATTTTGGCGTAGAAGAAAAACGCAAAAACTGGGAAGGCAAGCGCTTTAACACCATTGTGGAGCGTTACAACTTATTCGATTGGCTGCAAGAGAATCAGCCTGAAATTAGTTGCATCATTCACTTAGGTGCCCGTACGGATACCACCGAATTTGATTATGCCATTCACCAGAAACTAAACGTAGAGTACAGCCAGGATATTTGGATTTATTGTTCTGAAAAACAAATTCCATTAATCTATGCCTCATCTGCCGCAACGTATGGCGATGGCAACCTGGGTTATAATGACGATCATGGTTTAGTAAAAAAATTAAAGCCGTTAAATCCGTACGGAATAAGTAAAAACGAGTTTGATAAGTGGGCACTGAAACAAACAATTCATCCACCCAATTGGGCAGGCATCAAGTTTTTTAATGTTTATGGTCCCAATGAGGCCCATAAAAATAGGATGGCCAGCGTAATTTTCCATTCATTTAACCAGGTTAAGGAAAATGGTTTTGTAAAACTCTTTAAAAGCCACAAAAAAGGATTTGAAGACGGAAAGCAATTGCGGGATTTTGTTTATGTAAAAGATGTTACAGAAGTGATTTACTGGTTGTTCAAAACTTTTACAAAAGATAAACAGGAAACCTTTCAGTCGGGATTATACAACCTGGGCACCGGGCAGGCCCGTACTTTTGAAGACCTGGTTAAAGCAACATTTGCCGGGTTGGATAAAGAACCAAACATTGTGTTTATTGATATGCCCGAAGATATAAGAGACAAATACCAGTATTTTACTGAAGCCAATATGCAAAAGCTACAGCAAGCGGGGTATACAAACAAGTTTTATAGTTTGGAAGAAGGGGTAGCTGACTATGTACGCAATTACCTGTCTAAAAACAAAATGTACTAACTTTAGCAAAAGCAAGTGTATGACGGTTGAAGTAA
>JBBSJX010000566.1:0-2148 GCA_038256825.1 Chitinophagales bacterium | reverse complement strand
TTAACACAAGGTAAAAAGTGGGTTTTAGTTGTTTGTTGGAGCCAGGCAGCATTAATACTATTTAGCTTTACTTGCGTCGCACTCTTTTACTTTTTTTTCCTCCTTCAGCTATTCTCTTACTCCTGGATACGCTTTTTAAAACCCAAATACGTACCATCTTTTACCTTTCGTCTTAATTAATCTAAAGCATTCAAATCTAAAGGATTTAACATTACTATTCATTTCACATGCAGCATTATTAATAGCATTTTTCTCGTAATAAGGCGAACACTTTATAAAATAATTTTATGAAAAATGAACAGCTAACAAAAAAAATATCAAAAAAAACTTTAAAAAAAGTTTACATAAATATATCAATTTTGTAAACAAAATTATACTTTCAACCTTGAAATGATGAAAAGCTTTAATAGAACCAAATGGATAAAAGTCGTTTTACTAACCGTCACGTTTTAATTACCGGTGCTGCAAGGGGTATTGGTTTGGAGATAGCACGCCATTTTGCCCGTGAAGGTGCAATACTTTCCTTGCTGGATAATAACCAGCAGAACCTTGACAAAGCGGTTGAGGAATTACAGCAAACAGCCGCTGGCTTACATGCTTACAATACCGATGTAAGCAATTTGGAGCAGGTAAGAAGTGCAGTAATAACGGCTGAAGATATTCAACCGATAGATGTTTTAATTAATAATGCAGGCATAGCCAATCAAACACCTTTTTTAGAAATAGAAGAAAATGATTGGAAAAAAATTATAGACATTAATCTCACCGGGATGTTTTTTGTTGCGCAAACCGTCTGCAAACTAATGGCTAAAAGACAAAAGGGAGTGGTGGTAAATATGGCCAGCAAAAACGGACTTGATGGAGAATTTGGATATGCCCATTATAATTCGTCCAAAGGCGGTGTAATTATGCTTACAAAAACAATGGCGCTCGAATTGGCCCATCTCGGTATTAGAGTTAACGCTGTTTGTCCGGGATATATTGAAACGCCCATGTCTAAAAAAATTGATTCACCAGAATTTACTGAAGCGTTTGTAAAGCAGTACATACCACTTAACCGACCTGGAAAACCAGAAGAAATAGCACCTATATTTTTATTTCTTGCTAGCGATGAAAGCAGTTTTATAACCGGGCAAATAATTATTGCTGACGGAGGACAATTGGCTGGCCAAAAAGCTGGAAACAATTTCTTAAGTAAGCTAAATATATAAGCAGTTGATAAAAAAATATTTATTAATCGGGTCAATATTTCATATAGTAAAAATGACTTTCAGTAAAATAAATAGGTCGCTGTAAAAGTTGCCGGTAAAAACAATAACGATTGTAGTATTAAAACTAACGTAGCCATTTATGATAATGTCAATGAACATTGGAGTTGAAAGCCAGGTGCCTAAGTATCTCCAGGTTGTAAATGCAGTTACGGATGCTATCCGTCGCGGGAGCCTTAAAAAAGGGCAAAAGATTTTATCAATCAATGAACTCAGTGAAGAGTATTTTGTATCAAGAGTAACTGTAGAACGAGCATATAATGTGTTAAGAGAAAAAGGAACGATTATACCAATTAAAGGCAAAGGATATTATATAAAAGATGTTAACATTGATGTTCCTGTAAAAGTTTTGTTGCTGTTTAATAAAATCAGTAGTTACAAACAACAGATCTATCAGTCTTTCATTGAAAAGTTAGGAACTAATGCAGTGGTTGATCTTAAAATACACCACTTTGATGTTAAGATATTAAGAGACCTGGTAGAGAATTATCTGAATGATTACAATTATTTTGTAATCATGCCCTACTTCTATGATAATCCACAGGAAGCATTGTCTATTTTAAAAACAATTCCGCCAGAAAAACTGATTTTACTCGATAAAAGAATTCCATACACTAATCTAAAGTGTGCAGCAGTTTACCAGGATTTTGAAAATGATATCATTGATGCCTTAGACGAAGGGCTTGATCGTCTTTGTAAGTATTCTAAATACTATCTCGTTAATCCAACCATTGTACCGTATCCCCCTGAAATTGTTAGCGGATTTAAAAAGTTCTGTATGCAGAACTCTTTTAAAGGCCAGGTAATATCAGAGATTGCCATGGATACGCCTGTTAATAAAGGAGATGTTTTTATTGTAATAGAGGAAACGGATTTAGCA
>JBBSJX010000565.1:0-2151 GCA_038256825.1 Chitinophagales bacterium | reverse complement strand
ATAAAGGTGTCGTTGGGGCAGGGGCTAAATGCCAGGCTTAATTTCAATTCATTTTATTTTGTTATGATATGTATGTAAGTATTCGAAGTTCAATTTTTAAAAAAAGTTGCAAAATGATTTACAAGTACAAGAGAGTGACACAACGATGATGCCCAAAGTTTAGCTGCCGGTAACCCAAAAGTATTATTGAAAATTATTAATTTTTTGGTCATCATTTAACGCATCAATTAATCTTAGTACATCATTGGTTAAATTATTAAGCGCCAGCTTTATCTGCCATTTACTTTTATCTCTTTCGCCCACAAAATTACTGATTGCACGTAACTGGATAAAGGGGGTTTGGGTAGAAAGGCCGGTAAAATGGAGCGGAGCGCCTTCCATACTTTCAATTTGCGCTCCATATTTATTGATGAGCCGGTTTATTTGGATGCTGCTGGTGCTTACCTCGTTAACAGTAACGCCGGTAACTGCAGGAAGTTTTAAAAGATTAAATTCTGTTAACCAGGGATTGCTCAAACATTTATTTTGAAAGGGAAATTCATTCTGGTTTTCGAGTTGCAGATCAAAAATATCGTAGAATTGATTGTTTTCAAAAACACCGGTATCACCCATATATTCATGTTGCACTATGGTCACTGTTCCGGGTGGCAGGGTGGGAGTAAAGCTTCCGGCGATGCCTACCTGTATTACCAGATCGGGTTTTTTGGTTAGCATTAGTTGAGTTAGAGAATAGGTTGAGAGCAGGGTGCCCACCCCACTTATATGAAAAATAACGTTTATTTTATTTTGTGCCTGTGTGTATAATGGATTGATATTGTGACGGATGTCCTTCCATTCGAGGGCTGTAGCCGAGGTGATCACAATCTTCATGTGGCAAATGTCGGGCTTCTGGTTTAGTCTGCCAATGCTTTGCTTTTCAAATATTACCTTTGCGAAAATTTATTTCTTAATGGTTTATCTAACACGGGTGGAGCATTTTAATGCAGCGCACAAACTATTTAATCCTAAATGGTCTGCCCAAAAAAATGAAGAAGTTTTTGGCCTTTGCGCCAACGAAAATTGGCATGGACATAATTTTGAATTGTATGTAACTATAAAAGGCGAAGTAAACCCAGATACCGGATTTTTATACGATGTAAAAAAGTTTAGCAAAATTATACAGGAGCATGCGGTTTTAAAACTTGATCATAAAAACCTGAATATGGATGTGGACTTTTTGAAAGATGTAATGTGCAGTACCGAAAATTTAGCCATGGGAATTTGGGAGCAGATTGCTCCACACCTGCCCGATGAGGTAAAGTTACATTGCATTAAGTTGTATGAGACACCCCGGATTTATGTTGAATATTATGGTGATTGATGTTTAAATACTTAGGGCAGCAATCAACCTTTTAACTAATTAAACGTTAATTACCTGAAATGCAGAATAAAGTAGCGGTTTATAGAAAAGAACATTTTAATGCTGCTCATCGCTTGCACAATCCAAAGTGGGATGATGCTACCAATACCCGTGTTTTTGGTAAATGTAATAATCCCAATTATCATGGTCATAATTACGAATTGGTGGTTAAAGTGGTAGGCATTCCCAATGCTGAAACCGGATTTGTAATAGATTTAAAAGTATTAAGTGATTTGATTGAGCTGAAGGTTTTACAAAGGTTCGATCATAAAAATTTAAACCTGGATACTATTGAGTTTAAAAACCTGAATCCATCTGCAGAAAATATTGCAATGGTTATTTATAATATTTTGAGAGAAGAAATAGGCAGTGAGCTGGATTTGCAGGTTCGCTTGTACGAAACCGAACGAAATTTTGTTGAATACCCCGTTGCTTAATTTTTAATATTAAAGCCCCCATAATTATACATCATGGCATATAGAAGAATTGAAGAATACGATGAAAACGTAACAGAAGCACTTATAAAAAATTACAAGGATTCAATAATCCTGCTGGGCGAAGACCCCGAAAGGGAAGGGCTTAAAAAAACCCCTGAAAGAATAGCCAAAGCAATGCAGTTTTTAACCCAGGGTTATGACCAGGATGCAAGAGCTATTCTTGAATCTGCAAAATTTCACGAAGATGTAAGTGAAATGGTTATTGTAAAAAATATTGAATTATATAGCATGTGCGAGCACCACATGTTACCCTTT
>JBBSJX010000564.1:0-2157 GCA_038256825.1 Chitinophagales bacterium | reverse complement strand
GGAATTATTTTTCAGCACCCTTGATGGTCAACTTTGCCTTGTTATTTGTTTTGAACATGAGTTTTAAGATTTATAGTCAAACGGCCGGGAAAAGCACCATTTTTAATATGGGTCTTTCAATAGGCATCGCATCGTTTTTATTTTTTCCTTCTATAATCTTCCTGGTGCTGGCTTTTTTTGCATTGATGATTATGCGGCCTTTTCGTTTTAATGAATGGTTGATTTGTTTATTAGGAATAACAGCGCCATTTTATTTTTATATCATTTACCTGGTTGTAGCAGGTATTTGGGATCCGCAAAGGTTGTTACCGTTTGTTAATATCAAACTACCATCACTAATGCAGTCGATCTGGGTTGCCGGAAGTGCCTTGCTGCTGGTCATTCCTTTTTTAATAGGAGGATATTTTGTGCAGGATAATCTCAGGCGCATGTTGATCCAGGTTAGAAAAGGTTGGAGTGTGATCCTGATCTATTTATTGGTTGCATTACTGATCCCATTTATTAACAATGCCAATACTTTTGAAAATTGGGTTGTTGCAGCCTTACCTCTGGCTGCTTTTCATAGTTGTACATATTTTTACCCCGTAAATAAATTGTTCCCTTTAGTGCTGTTTTGGATCACGGTAGCTTTTATCATTTCCTTTCAGTACCTGGGCCCGGGTTGGTAAAAAAAGATTGTAAATTTGCATTTCATTTTTTTATTCTATTAATATGAAATGAGCCAAAAAGTTGAATACCAAATGAAATTATTGTTGGCGAATTACATTTGACAAATAATAAACAATAAAATAATACAAATGAAATTTGGCGTTGTCGTTTTTCCCGGTTCTAATTGTGACAGAGATATGCAGGATGCGCTTGTCCATGATCTTGGGCAGGAAGTAATGATGTTATGGCATAAAGATAAGGACCTGAGTATGTTTACAACTGATGATTGTATTGTACTCCCTGGCGGATTTTCTTATGGAGATTACCTGCGGTGTGGTGCCATTGCCAGGTTTAGCCCGATGATGCAAAGTGTTATTGAATTTGCGCAGAATGGTGGTAAAGTGTTGGGAATATGCAATGGGTTTCAGATTCTTTGCGAATCAGGCCTGTTACCGGGAGCACTCTTAAGAAACAGTCATCAACAATTTGCCTGCAAAAATGTTTTTTTGAAAGATGCACAGAACGAAGTGTACAAGATCCCGGTTGCTCATGGAGAAGGCCGTTATTTTGCAACTGAAGAAATTTTAAATGAATTGGAATTAAATAACCAGGTTTTGTATTGGTATTGTGATCAGCATGGCCAGGTTACGGAAGAAGCTAATCCAAACGGATCTGCCAGGAATATTGCGGGCATTTGTAATGCAGAACGTAATGTTTTTGGCTTAATGCCACACCCAGAAAGAGCCTGCAGCAGTATTTTAGGAAATGAGGATGGTCGTAAAATTATGAATCAGTTATTTTTTGCCGAACATCTTATAGCTTAAAACATTATAAATTCTTTAGCACCTCAGAATAAATATTAGCATTTTCAAAGATTTTTAAAAACGAGCTTTGTATTTCACAAGCAGATATTAAAACAAGCATAAATGATAAAAAAAATACTGTTTTCTTTGGTTGTTTTGGTGATAGCCGGGGCTTCAGCTTTTGCTCAATTAAACCCGGTAAGTTGGACTTTCAACTCTAAAAAAATAGCTGATAAAACTTATGAAGTAAGAATGACAGCAATCATGCAACCGGGTTGGCACCTTTATTCGCAGGTACAACCAGAGGATGCCATTGCTATTCCTACCGACATTCAATTCAATAAAAACCCCCTCATTTCTTTAAGTGGAGCAATTAAGGAAGTAGGTAAAATGGAAAAGTTTAAGGACGATAAATTAGGTGTTGCCGCTAACCAGTATGCAAAAAAAGTGGAGTTTGTACAGGTGGTAAAATTAAAAGCCAATGCCAAAACAAATCTTACAGGCACTATCGAGTACCAAACCTGTGATGATGAAAAATGCCTTCCTCCAAAAAAAGTGAATTTCAACTTAGCCGTTCAATAAATGAATTAACCGTCTCTTTATCCTAAACGAGTTCATATACGGACTCGTTTATTTTTAAATTGAAACTCGTGAACAAATTTGCCAGACTGCTCCTGTTTTTTCCAGTTATTTTTTTATCCAATTT
>JBBSJX010000563.1:0-2158 GCA_038256825.1 Chitinophagales bacterium | reverse complement strand
GGTACTAAAGGTTGCAATGGAATGACTATAGCCTGCTTCTACAGGGAAAGCCAATGCAGGGAAGAGTGAGCCATAAAGCGAAATACTACTTCCAGCACTCCATTCTTTGCTTAATGATTAATGCTGAGTACTGTTCTACCAGGAGAAAAAAAATTAGTTACATTTTTAATTCCCATTTATTAGTATCTCTTTCACTTAAATGCACCTTATAATTTTGTTTTTTACCATCGGGCATTGTTATTAGTATATCATAATTACCATAAAAACCCCTAAAGCTTACCTCGCCTTTTTTATTACTATGCAAGGTTATATTTTTCGTCATCCAATCTTGTTTTATGAGTTTTAATAACCTGTTATAAACGGGTTTGGGTTCAAAGTTTTCATTTAACAATCCCCCACCTTTTAACCAGATCATTCTGTCGGATAATCCCCACCAATGAATAGAAGCCATAGAAGGATGCCCATAAGCCAATGTATAAAACTGTTCCGCAAATTCCGCTTGTGCTGCTTCTGTCCAAACACCTTCCCGCCAGCCACCAGTAATTTGTTTTCCTGATGATTGCGGAATGAACTCGGTTATATGTAATGGCAAACGGAGTTCTTTAAATTTATCAAATGTGGCCACAGTTTCAATGGGCGAAAACCACATTTCCCGCGGTTCATGCGCCTGTATGCCAATGCCTGTTACAGGAGTGTTTCGTTTTTGTAATTCTTTGATCAGTTGGTAAAACTTCTCCCTTATTTCGGGTTTAGCAATCACATAAAATTCATTTAAAATAAAATCACCTTTTGTATCGGCAACATGTGCCCATTTGTAAGAATCTTCTACCCAGGAAATGGTTTCTTCAAGGGTGATACCTTTTGTGTTGTAACGTGTTCCTTCATCAATTTTGCCTTCACCAAAAACGGAATCCTGAAGGGCTTTTTTCCATGGAATGGTTGTTATCGGTTCGTTTACAACATCCCAGATTTTTATTTGATTTTTAAATCCTCCTACCAGGTTATGTATGCGTGCCTTATATAAATCGGTAGCCTGTTGATAAGGTAATTTTAGTAACCATGATGGTGTACCTGCCATGTGTGTCCAACCTAATGTATGTCCTTTTGGCGTTACTCCATTTGCTTTGCACCAGTCCAGCTTTTGTTGCAGCTTTTGCCACTCTGGCTTGCCTTGCTCTTTTTCGTAAGGAGTCCATTTTACAGTTAGTTCCGTAAAATTAAAAATTGCGGTAAACTTGTCTTGAAATTTTACTGAATCTCCAGGTGTAAGTCTAAATATTTCTTCACTGAGATTGCCAAAAAGAAAATCCTGTGTTTGCTGGTTTATCTCAACCTTCGCATTTCTGATTGGTTTACCCAGCGAATTTGTAAAAATTAAAGACGCATTTCCTTTTCTATATTTTTCAATATTCTCTCTTGCTTTAGATAGCAGCTCTTGTTCTACTTTTTTTTTGTCTACAACCTGGCCCTTAACTTTTTGTGTCAGTAATAAAAAAACAAAAAGAGACAGCAATGATATTTTAAAACACATGGTTGAAATTTTGTAAAGAGTGATTATTTAAATTATGCATCCCTTTTTGTGCAGCATTATATTTAAAATACTTGCAAACAACGCTTTTGTAAATTTCTATTTTATAACAACTTGCAACACCTTACTTGCTACTCATGTTTTTTATTTCGTCAGAACTAAGGGCCCTGTTAAATATTGCGAGACCTCCGATCTGTCCTCTAAAAAAATTCCCCATCCCGGCCTTCAGCAATACGGCTCCTACTGTAAAATCAGAACCGTTATTACCCATGCCAAAAGGAAAAACATAAGGATTCTTTGATTCTATAAGTCCATCAGGATAACCTTCAAAGCCTTTTGTATTGCGGATCAACTCCCGCCCACGTCTTTCAAACTTTCCATTGAGGTATGATTTTATGGAATCACCGTCATAGGTAAACGCCAAACACTGCCATTCGTCTTTTTGTACCATTTGCTTGCTGGCAGCGTAATCAATAGAATAAGGAAACGGCGGTGTGGGTTTGCCAGTTTGCGAAATATGTCCACATACCTGATCTGCACCATTGTAATAAGGCAATGAAACAAACAACCCGTATTGCCGTTTGCCTCCATCCTGGTATTCGTTCCACATACCGCCAATAAAGCCTGTGC
>JBBSJX010000562.1:0-2160 GCA_038256825.1 Chitinophagales bacterium | reverse complement strand
AGTAAATTGGTGGCCAAATACGATTATGATGGTAAAAAAAGTATGGAATTGCGGCAAAAGTGGTGGAAGATAGGTCAGGAGCACGATTGGACATTCCTGTTTTATCACGATGTAAAAAATCCGATCTGGCCGGTAGTTTAAATCCAATCAATTTACAAAAATAGAATTTTGGGCCCTGCTTTTTATTTTGAGCCGGGGCATCCGTTGCGTCGCACTCTTTTACTACATAACATTATTCAGCCGGACTAATGTAATTTGATAAAAAACATAGATGCAAAAAAAAATGGCCTGCCCTAAAAAGAGCTGGCCGTTGCTAACCTATGAAAAACACCGAGTTTATCAGTGAGGATATCTTATTCATTTGGATTATTAGATTTACGGTTTCCGCCCCTTCTGTTCATCAATTCTTTCCGCAGCATTTCTCTAAAATCCTTTTCAGCTATAAAAACCTGGTTTGCCCTATTATCAGAACCTAAAACTCGCTTAAATTCTGATTTATATTTCTTCTTAACGTTAATGATTTTTTCTTCAAACAAAACCTCATCGTTTCTTGCATCCTTTCTTACATCAACCAGTTCATCTCTATATTCGTTATAAACGGGCCAGAACTTTTGCGCTTCTTCAGGAGATAAGGATAGTTGCTTTGTCAGGTATGCAATCTGAATTGTTTCAACCTTATTTTTCCTTGAATCCTGTTGTGCATAACAAAAGTAATTAATGTTTAGAAAAATCAAAGTATATAGTATAATTTTCTTCATGTTTAAAAGTTTAGCTTTCTTTAGCTGTGTTTTTTCCTGGTTCTGCATATTCTATTAGAAATTGTCTAATTTCTTCCTCACTCATTGTTTTAATATTTTCCTGCACATTCAATTCTTCATAAATATTGATGTTCGTAACATTTGCATCAAAAACAACGGGCCTGCTATCTAAATAGTCAACAATTTCATTTTCGCTTAATTGGTCAACAGCTTCAGTAATATTTACCACTGCAATGTTTGTTTGAGTATTTATTATTGAGGAATCGTTATTGGTTAAAAAATAAGTGCTAAAACCAACAATTGCGGTAATAACTGCCGCAGCAGCATAGCGTAATGCACGACTGAATTTATTTATTGAAACAACTTTTGCAGTTGATTTTTCAACTGGAATTATTATTTCTAAATGTTCAAAATAATTGATTGGAATATTATAAACCATTTTTTTATCAATGGTATTTAATAGAGGTGCCACTTCATTTAACTCTTTTTTAATTTCATTATCAGAGGTAATCTCATTGTTTATTTTGTTCAAAATCTGGGATGATAACCCTTCGAAATAATCAGTTGGGATGCTAAAGGGAGGCTTGTTTTGTTGTAAAGCATTTATAATTACAAATTCATTAATTGCCTTTTCTGATATATTTTTAGCCAAGTTTTCAAAATAACTTCTGGGAACTGAATATATATTTTGGCGGTTTATAGTAGCCAAAACAGGTGTAATTTCCATTAATTCATCACTTATCATATCTTTTTTACTCATCATTACCTAGTTAGGACATTATTTAATTGGATTGGTTTAATGGTTGATGATATAATCCTCAATTTTTTTGGCTGCATGATGATAGCTTGCTTTCAAAGATCCTTCGCTGGTATCTAAAATTTTACTCATTTCTTCATAAGGCATTTCATCGTAGTAGCGAAGGTTAAAAACCAGCCGCTGGCGTTCAGGTAATTTTTGAATGGCTAACTGAAGTTTCCATTCCAGTTTATTAGCATCAAAACCCTGGTCGGCTTTTATTTTATTACTGAGCCCGCTTTCAACATCGCCTAACGATACGGAACTCCGGCGTTTTTGCAGATCTAAAAAAGTAAGGCATTCGTTTGTGGCAATCCGGTACATCCAGGTATAAAGCTGGCTGTCTTCTCTAAAATTGGCCAATCCATTCCAAACCTTTATAAACATATTTTGCAATACATCATTTGCATCTTCATGATCAATTACCATACGCCTGATGTGCCAGTATAGCTTTTCCTGGTATTTTTTTATAATGGCTGTAAAGGCTTTTTCCTTTTGATCGGGTTGTTTATATAAGGTCAGTAATTCATAATCATCTTGATGCATGCATTTTACTTATTTAGTATTATATTTTTGTTGTTTTGAAATTTATGCTATTCAACGATT
>JBBSJX010000561.1:0-2172 GCA_038256825.1 Chitinophagales bacterium | reverse complement strand
TGAATTTAAACAACTTCACGAACCTGTTACAATGATCATTAGCGAAAGGCCTTACCTGGCCAACCGCTATTATTATGGGGAAAGTAAATTACAGAAGGAAGTAAGGTATTACCCCATCATTCAATTATTGATCGTTGGCCTTTTTATAATTATTACTGTAATTGCCCAAAGGAGCAGGTTTAAAAGCACGCAAAACCAGGTTTGGGTGGGGCTTGCTAAAGAAACAGCGCACCAGCTTGGCACACCTGTAACAAGCCTGGAAGGCTGGATAGAAGTTTTAAAAGAAACACCCGGTAACGAAAAAATTGTACCTGAAATAGAGAAAGATATTGACAGACTAAAACTTATTAGCGACCGTTTTGGAAAAATTGGAAGTATACCAAAACTGGAAGAAAAAAACCTGGTTGAGCAGGTAAATGCAATGATTGTTTACATTAAAAAAAGAGCCAGCGGCAAAGTTCATTTTGAGCTGGATACCAAAGGCGAAACAATTATACCCTCCATGATATCGCCACCATTGTTTGACTGGGTTATTGAAAACTTACTCAAAAATGCTTTAGATGCCATGAATGGTATAGGTGAAATAAAAGTTACCATTATTGACGAAGCTGCTTCCATAATATTAGATGTTTCCGATACGGGAAAAGGTATAAGCAAATCAAATATTTCGCATGTTTTTAAACCAGGCTTTACCACGAAAAAACGTGGCTGGGGCCTTGGCTTAACCCTTACCAAACGCATAGTTGAACAATACCATAAGGGTAAAATATTTGTAAAAAACTCCGAGCCGGGAAAGGGTACCACTTTTAGAATTATTTTAAACAAATAAAGCCTTAATACAGGGTGATTCAATACAAACCAATTAATTGTATCCGCTTTATTCTTAATACCCAGGATTTTACAATTATTATTATATAAAAAACTCAAAATCATTACATTTGCTGCCCCTCAATGCGGCGATGGCGAAATTGGTAGACGCACTACCTTGAGGTGGTAGCGCCCCAAAAGGGTGTGGGAGTTCGAATCTCCTTTGCCGCACTAAAATCCTTCCTTTATTCAACGGAAGGATTTTTTATTTTTGCCCTGTACCAAACCAAAATATTATGAGCCTGCCCCCTGATTTTTTAACCGCAATTAAAGCCCGGTTTAATACTTACAAGGATCTTGGCGATCGTTGTTTTGAACAATTAGACGATGCCGATTTTTTCTTCACTCCTGCACCAGAAAGTAATAGTATAGCAATTATCATTCAACATATTTATGGAAATGTAATGAGCCGCTTTACTAATTTTTTAACCGAAGATGGAGAAAAGGAATGGCGCAATAGAGATGCAGAATTTGAAGACATGAATGCCGAAAAGCAAGACCTGCTATCGTTTTGGGAGGAAGCCTGGCAACAGCTTTTTAAAACATTAGATAGTTTGACCGAGGACGACCTAACAAAAACCATTTATATCCGGTCGGAACCATTAATTGTATTTGATGCATTGTTACGCCAGTTGGCTCACTACCCTTACCATGTTGGACAGATAATTTATATAGGTAAACTCCTAAAAAAAGAACAGTGGAACAGCCTCAGTATACCTAAAAACAAAAGCAAGGAGTTTAACCAGCAAATGAACCATAAATAATATGTACCCGCTTAACCAGGCCCCCGGGCGAACCGTTTTTACAAAAAATAATGAGTACTTATTTTTTAGCGGGTATTCGTACCTGAGCATGAGCCATATACAGGACTTTACCGACCTGGTGATTACGGGTATTAACAAATATGGATTATTGTATCCATCGGCCCGCATTTCGAATACGCAACTGGAGCTTTACACTGTTTTTGAAAATACACTATCCAAATTATCGGGCACCGAAGACACGGTAAGTTTTTCGAGCGGTTACATGGCAGGCCGCGCAATTGTTGACCTGATAACCCAACACAACAAACATATTTTTTCGGCGCCCAATGCACACCCGGCTATTGCTTGTGGCGAACAATTACACGGTACTGAATGGAAAAACCAGTTAGTAAAAACCATTAACCAATCGTTGGCCAACAGTTTTGTTTTGTTTATGGATGCGGTAAACCCATTAAATGCAACCGTTACCTATTTTTCGTTTTTGCACGAAATTAATGCTAACAAACACCTCACCTGTATCATCGACGATTCGCATGGAATG
>JBBSJX010000560.1:0-2175 GCA_038256825.1 Chitinophagales bacterium | reverse complement strand
TGTCATAAGCAATATATAAGTCCATAAAGTTTTGTTGGGGAACTAAAAATAGGGAAAAACGAATTACCTGAATTAATAAGCTGTTTTAAGAGTAGCTGCTGATTTACTTTAAAAATTGGTTTTATTCTAAAGTAAATTTTTTAAACACACTGCTAACGAACCCGGTTTGTTTGCTTTTAATCCTAAAATATAAACATTCAACTTACAGTTTTCGCCATGCCTGCAATTAAAATTTTTGCATAATTATGTTGGCCGTTTACCCCTGAAATTGTGGTAGAATTATTTTTTTATAAAGGTCCCATTTTACCATTACTTACTGTTATGGGCGAGGTGGTATTACCGTATAAAAAATATAATTCCGGGCGTTCTTTTTATATTACCTGGCTAAGGTGACGGTCGCCCGATAAAAAAACCACTCCCTGTGTTTTTTTAGTTGCAAAAAAACCGTGACCTCATTCTACTTGGCCGAATGCCTTAACAGGCTCTTCCTTTGGTTTTTTACTTAACCCCAGCAGTAATACGGGCAGCAAAACAAGGTTGGTTATGGTACCAACTACAAGGGTTAATGAAGTTAACCATCCCAATGCTTTAGTTCCTCCAAAACCACTAAAACAAAAAATAATAAAGCCCGCTATTAATACAAGTGAAGTATAAATGATGCTGATACCTGTATGCCGTATGGTTTGAATTAAAGTTTTACCTACATTAAAATTATAGATAGGAAGCTCCTGTTTATAATTTACCAGAAACCGGATGGTAACATCTATAGCAATACCTAATGCTACACTAAACACCAATACAGTTGAAGGTTTTAAAGCTATACCGGCCCATCCCATAACCCCGGCGGTTATCACTAAGGGTACAATATTGGGAATTAAAGAGCAAACCAAAATCCTGAACGATTTAAATAAGTACAACATACATAAGGCTATAAATAAAAAAGCCCATAAAATACTTTCCTTTAAACCATTAATAATAAACCTGCTACCCTCAAGAAAAGTAACGCTGCCACCGGTAAAGGTTATTTTGTAAGCAGCAGTATCAAAAATCTGGTCGGCTTTTACTTTTAAACTATCCAGTATTACGGGCAAACGTAAACTTCCCACATCCTTCATGCTTACACTAATACGCGTACGCCGTAAACTATCATCAATAAAATTACCTGCCAGTTTTGCAAATCCTTCGTTGGTTTTTTTTCCATCCTTTGGCTTCAACGAATTTCTTAATGCCACGGGTATACTGCCCGGTAAGGCATAGCTCATACTATCGCCATTCCAATAAGCCTGGTTGCCAAACTTTAACCCTTCAACAATACTCATCGGCCGTGCAGCATCACCATTTTTAGCAATTACAGAGGAGAATTCTTCTATATCCAATAAGGTTTCTAATTTTAAGGCGCCGTTTTCCATTTTACTGTCCACTACAATTTCCAAGGGCATCACACCTTTAAAATTGGTTTCAAACCATTTTAAATCGGTATAAATCCGGTCGGTTTTGGGTAGATCATCCACAATAAAACCTTCGCTTTTTAAACGGGTAATACCAATAATTGAAAAAATTACCAGTACTGTGGTAATGCCATATATCCAACGCTTGTGATGTATCGTCCACCGTTCAATATTCTCCAATAATCTTATAAGTAAAGTATTATCCAGGTATTTTAATTGTCTTGGTTTTGGGGGAGGCAGGTAACTCAATACCGATGGAATAAAAATGAGGGAGATAAAAAACAGCATCATGATATTTATACCCGAAACGGCTCCAAACTCCTTTAACAAAGCACTTTTTGTAAGTGCAAACACCGCAAAGCCAATGGCAGCGGCGATGTTGCAAAACAGGGTTACAATCCCCATTCTGCCAACCATAGTTACCAGTGCCGTATTTTTATCGCCGGTTTCCCTGTAAGTAGTGTGGTATTTGTTTAAAAAATAAATGCAATTGGGCACCCCAATTACAACTATTAAAGGAGGAATTAAAGCTGTTAATAATGTTATTTTATAACCAAGTAACACCACGGTGCCCACGCTAAACACCACCCCCATTATTACCACCATTAAACTCATTAACATGGAGCTGATGGACCTGAAAAATATTAATAACGTTATGGCCGATAACAGCAACGAGCCAAACAAAAAATATTTCATTTCTTTTTTTACCAGGTCGCTTAAGGTGGTG
>JBBSJX010000559.1:0-2184 GCA_038256825.1 Chitinophagales bacterium | reverse complement strand
TTGTATTGTGCTTTTCAAGAAATTCTTTAGCAGCAAGAGCCATTACTTCAAGCGTATTAACTGCAATTAAGGGCTTGTTTAAAGCAAAACAAAAACCTTTGGCAGCCGCCATTGCCACCCTTAAACCAGTATAACTTCCGGGACCCGAGGTTATGGCCACCGCATCCAGATCGGTTAAAGAAATACCCAACTCCTCAACCATGTTTTGTATTGCAACATGCACAAAAGCGGCATGTTCCTTTTGCGAAGCATTCTCTTTTAAACTAAGCGTTAATCCATTTTTACTTATGCAAATGGATGCAAGGTCGGTAGCGGTATCAATATTTAAAATGAGCGACATATTTATAAGGTAGAATGATTAATGGGTGGTAAAGTTTGGAGCGGGTTCATATCGGCTATCGGTTACAGAAAGCTTTTTTAATAAACCCACCACTTTCATTTTTCCAATTTGCTCACACCATTCAAAAGGGCCAAAAGGATAATTGGTTCCCAGCTTCATAGCCAAATCAATTTCCTCTTTACTGCTCACCTGGTCGTTTAATGTAAAATAGGCTTCGTTTATGATCATTGCAATAATACGGGCCGAAATCATTCCCGGCAAGTCGGGTACTAATTGATGTTTCCAGCCTAAATTCTCAAAAATAGTTTTTGCATTTGCTGCATCCTGCTCCCTTGCAACTACTTCAATAATGGGCCGGTTTAAAAAGCCTGGCCAGGCATTTATTCTTATAAAACCTTCAGGTAAATCTTTTAAAGTAAGGGCAACTGCATTTATAACAACGGTACACCCTAAAGTTTCCAGTTGTTTTACATCCTGCGAAATCGCCTCATCATCTAACAGGTAAAAAACAACACCTGGTGTTTCTTCTATTTCACTAAGCGTTTTTACATACTTAACCTCAACGTTTGCTGAAGGTCCTTTAACGGCGAATTCATTCTGCAAGACTTTATTGGCAACAACAACTATTTGCATTTATAAAATTTGTGGCAAAATTAGGTTTGTTAGTTGATCCAAAAAGCTTCAATTTCAATTTCTAAAAAAACCAATTTTATGAATAAAAAGGTAATTAATACTCCTAACGCTCCGGCGCCTATTGGCCCCTATAACCAGGCTATTATTGTAAATGATTTATTATACATCAGCGGACAAATACCAATTAATCCACATACTAACGAACTCGTGATGGACAATATTGCCTCCGAAGCCCATCAATGCATGAAAAACCTTCAGGCAATTTTGGAAGCCGCAGGAAGCAGTTTTAATAATGCAATAAAAACAACCATATTTTTAAGTGATATGAATTTATTTGCCGAGGTAAATGAAATTTACGGCTCCTATTTTACCGGCGACTACCCGGCTCGTGAAACCGTGGCTGTAAAAGGATTGCCAAAAGGAGTAAATGTAGAAATCAGCATGATAGCTGCGTTATAAACCTTCGCTTTAAAGAAAGAAAATATTTGGTTACCAACATCAGCACCGGGTGATGCATTGTTGCGACGCTCCGTTCAACAGCAGATTTTTTGGGGAACAACCGTGATTAAATTGCTGCAATAAATAATATCGTACAAGTGTGCGACGCAACAATGATGAAGCGGGATTAAAAGCCCGGACCATAAAAAAAATAAATACAAAAGCCGCACCTTTTATAGCGTATGCGGCTTTTGTATTTATTTAAAAAACTACGTTGCTTCGTAAGTACCATCGCTGGTTGCCATATCGTACACTTCTGCATCAATATTAAAGGCCTTTTTATATTCGGCTGTTATTTGTTGGGTAACTGTAATCCAATCCTGCTTGCGGATAAGGTTAATGGTGCAACCGCCAAAGCCACCACCCATTAACCGGCTGCCAATAATGCTTTCATGCTGTTTTGCCTGCTCCACCAAAAAATCCAGTTCGGGGCAGCTAACATTGTATAATTTGGATAAACCTTCGTGGGTTTGAAACATGAGTTGACCAAATTGCTGTAATTCATTTTTCTTTAAATTTTCGGCAGCCTTTAATGTGCGGGCTATTTCTTCTGCAACATACTTACAACGCTTATAAATTTTTTCGGGTAAAAAGGCTTTGTTTGCTTCAACATCTGCTGGCATAATATCCTGCCAGGTTTTTACATCAGGCATGTGTTCCTGCAAAATGCTGAACCCCTCGGCGCACTCCTGCCGGCGCAAATTATACTCACT
>JBBSJX010000558.1:0-2188 GCA_038256825.1 Chitinophagales bacterium | reverse complement strand
GGCAAACTTATACAGGATTTAGGTGCGGGGAATAATGCACTACACAAAGCCAGTGGTGGCGATAAGGAGCACCTGGTAACTGTTGAACCCAATACCCTGCTTCACCAGGTTACAGGCCAGGTATCCGGTTCGGTTAACAGTGCACATCACCAGGCAATAGATACTGGTGCAATAGGAAAAAACATAAAAGTAAATTGCTGGTCACCCGAAGGAATAATTGAAGGAATTGAGTTTGACAACAAAACGAATAAACCCTGGATGCTCTGTGTTCAATGGCATCCTGAACGTATGAAAGATCAACAAAACCTGTTCACAAAAAACATTAAAAGTAGTTTCTTATCAGCTATTTAAAAACCTGTTTCAAATCACACCTTATGCAAATCATTAACCCTGCTACCGAAGAACTTATAATAGAACTGCCGGAAGATTCCATTGAAATACTAAATGAGAAATATACATTATTAAAAACAAGCCAACCCTCCTGGCATAAACTTGGTTTGGAAAGCAGGGTCAAGAAACTGGAGAACTTCTCCATGTTACTGGAAGAACATATTGAACAATTGGCAGCAATATTAACCAGCGAAGTGGGCAAGCCATTACAACAATCGCGAAACGAAATAAATGGTGGGCGCAGCCGGATTGAATGGCTTACTAAAAATGCCCCCCGCTACCTCGCCGATGAAACAATGAATCAACAGGATGGGCTGGAAGAAAAAATTGTTTATGAACCATTAGGAGTCATCTGCAATATTTCCGCCTGGAATTATCCTTACCTGGTAGGCATAAATGTATTTGTACCCGCCTTGCTTGCCGGCAATGCTGTAATGTATAAACCTTCGGAGCATGCAACCCTAACAGGATTACAAATTAAAAGATTGCTGACAGAAGCCGGTGTACCCGAAGGTGTTTTCCAGGTTGCAATTGGCGCCAGGGAGGTTGGTGAACATTTATTACAGCAAAATTTTGATGGTTACTTTTTTACCGGTTCGTATAAAACCGGGCAGCATATTTATAAAACGGTATCGCCAAAAATGGTTCCCTGCCAGTGCGAATTGGGCGGAAAAGATCCTTTGTATGTTGCCGACGACGTTGCCGATGTTAAGGCAGTGGCAGCAGGAACCGCCGATGGAGCTTTTTACAATAATGGCCAAAGCTGTTGTGCTGTGGAGCGAATTTACGTTCACGAAAAAGTATACGATGAATATGTTGAAGCATTTACCCGCGAAGTGCAATCCTATAAAATAGGCCCACCCACCGAACCGGGAATATATATTGGTCCACTAACACGTAAAGATCAGCTATTGGTTTTACAAGGCCAGTTAAATGATGCCCTTGAAAAAGGCGCTATACTTATAACAGGAGGATTAACTGTTAAACAAAAAGGGTATTTTTTTGAACCCACCATACTTACCAATGTTAACCACGACATGTTAGTTATGAAAGACGAATCGTTTGGGCCTATCATTGGCATAATGAAAGTCACCAGCGATGAAGAAGCGGTTAAACTTATGCTGGATACTGAATATGGTCTTACTGCAGCGGTTTACAGCTCATCGAAAGAAAGGGCCGAAAACATATTGGATCAAATGGATACCGGCAGTGGTTACTGGAACTGTTGCGACCGGGTAAGTGCAGCATTACCGTGGAGTGGTCGTCGTAATTCAGGTTTTGGCGCAACACTTTCGCACAGTGGCTTAAGGGCTTTTACCAAAACTAAAGCCATGCATTTACGCGGTTAATTTTTAAAATAACATAGGTGTAAGCCGCTCCAGCTTTGTACTACAGCCCAAGTGTGTGAAATGCCGGTAGTCGGTCAAGCTACAATGTTACTGTTATAATAGCCTTATGCCTGCTTAATAAAAATCCTAATCAATAGAACGCAGTAATAAATTAATAACTCTATTTTTTATAAATCCCTTTCAAATCGTTTTCGAATAATGTAAAGGGGCTGTTGTAAAAGTTTATAAAATCGGGTACACTACTATGGCCGGGAAAGGGAGCGTAATAATGAGTTGCACTTCGGGTATCGTTGCGCCAAACCAACACATAGGCCAGTTGCAATTGATCGGTTTGAAGTGTCTTTAATAAAGTTTCGGTCCACCAGGTATTGTTAGGTATCGACTCCAAACCTGTTTCGGTAAAGGCAGCCAGCTTGCCTGCTTTTTTAGCATAGTCCGAAACTATTTTT
>JBBSJX010000557.1:0-2217 GCA_038256825.1 Chitinophagales bacterium | reverse complement strand
TTATCCATTTAGCAGCAGAATCGCATGTGGATAGATCTATATCTTCTCCGCTTGATTTTGTTTTTACCAACGTGGTTGGAACGGTTAATTTATTAAATGTTGCTAAAACTGCATGGGCCGGTAATTTTAATGGCAAATTGTTTTACCACGTTTCAACCGATGAAGTGTATGGTGCCTTGGGTGCAACAGGTTTCTTTACCGAAACAACCCCCTATCATCCAAATTCGCCTTACTCCGCAAGTAAGGCATCGTCCGACCATTTTGTGAGGGCATATGGCGAAACGTACGACCTGCCTTTTGTGATTTCGAATTGCTCCAACAATTATGGATCGTACCAGTTTCCTGAAAAGCTGATCCCACTATTCATCAATAATATCATCACCAAAAAACCTTTGCCGGTTTATGGCGATGGACAATATACCCGCGATTGGTTGTTTGTAAACGATCACGCCATTGCAATTGATGAAGTGTTTCATAAAGGTAAAAATGCTGAAACCTATAATATTGGTGGGTTTAATGAGTGGAAAAACATTGACCTGGTAAAAATTTTGTGCAAACAAATGGATGAGAAGCTGGGTAATGTTGAAGGTACCAGCGAACAACTGATCACATATGTAAAAGACAGGCCGGGTCACGATCGCAGGTATGCAATAGATGCCGCCAAGATAAATAAAGAGTTGGGTTGGAAACCCTCAGTAACATTTGAAGAAGGGCTAAGTAAAACCATTGACTGGTATTTAAATAATAACGAATGGTTACACCATGTAACTTCGGGAGCCTACAAACAGTATTACGATAACATGTATTCAGAAAGATAAATGAAAGTTGAAAAAACAGCCTTAAATGATTGCCTGCTCATTCGCGACACGGTTTTTAATGATGAGCGGGGTTATTTTATTGAAACCTTTAATAATAAAGCTTTTAAACGCGAAACAGGTATTGATGTAAACTTTGTACAGGATAACCAGTCGCGCTCCATAAAAGGGGTTTTAAGAGGATTACACTTTCAGATGGGTGACCATGCACAGGCCAAATTAGTACGCGTTTTGCGTGGACAGGTTTTGGATGTTGCGGTGGACATTCGTAAAGATTCGAGCACCTTTGGCCAGTATTATTCTGTCATCTTATCCGAAACGTCTCACACCCAATTGTATATTCCCCGTGGCTTTGCACATGGTTTTTTAGTGTTAAGCGATGTTGCCGACTTTTTTTATAAGTGCGATAATTACTACAACAAAGAATCCGAAGGCGGCATTATTTACAACGACCCGGAAATTAATATCAACTGGCAATTACAGGACGATGAGTTACTGGTATCGTCTAAGGACACCCAGTTGCCCCTGTTAAGCTCGTTCACAAACTTATTTTAATTATGAAAGGAATTATATTGGCAGGAGGTTCCGGCAGCCGGTTGTATCCTATAACCAAAGGCATCAGCAAACAGTTAATGCCCATTTACGATAAGCCGATGATTTATTATCCCTTATCGGTACTCATGTTGGCGGGCATACGCGAGGTACTCATTATTACCACGCCCGAAGACAGCGACCAGTTTAAACGCCTGCTGGGCGATGGAAAAGAGATTGGTTGCCAGTTTGAATTTGCCGTTCAGGCAGTTCCCAATGGTTTGGCGCAGGCATTTGTTATAGGCGAAAAATTTGTTGGAGCCGATAAGGTGGCCCTTATATTGGGCGACAATATATTTTATGGAAGCGGGTTTAGTAAGCTGGTACGTTCGTACAACGATGTACAAGGTGCGGCCGTTTTTGCTTACGAAGTAGCCGACCCCGAACGCTATGGTGTGGTGGAGTTTGATAAGGATTACAACGCCTTAAGCATTGAGGAAAAACCCACAGCCCCTAAATCAAATTACGCAGTTCCGGGTCTATACTTTTACGATAATTCAGTTATTGAAATAGCTAAAAACATTCAACCCTCAGCCAGGGGCGAATACGAGATTACCGATGTAAACCGGGTGTACCTGGAGAACGGCAATTTAAAAGTGGGTGTAATGGACCGGGGCACAGCCTGGTTAGATACCGGCACCTTCGACTCCCTGAGTGATGCCTCCGAATTTGTGCGGGTTATAGAAAAACGCCAGGGCCAAAAAATTGGCTGTATCGAAGAAGTGGCCTTTAGACAAGGCTTTATCGACCAAGATCAGCTTCACAAAATTGCCGACCCTTTAGTCAAGAGCGGTTATGGCAAATATCTACT
>JBBSJX010000556.1:0-2221 GCA_038256825.1 Chitinophagales bacterium | reverse complement strand
GTATACAACAATGCTGCTGCAATGGCATTTGCTCCTAATGTTATAGCAACAGCATAGCCAATTTTTGCACGGGTATTATCATTTTCAACATCTTCTTTCATGAGGCTATATCTAAAACCTAAATTATAAGGGATAGTGTGACCAAAATCTTTCATTTCACCCTTTATCATGTTAGGCCGTTATTTAAACTTTTTAATTCCAGTTAAACCAATTTTCATATCCCACATAATACTCAACTTTTTTGCATATGCTTCGGCGTACCTGTCTCCCCTCTAAAGCCAATAAACTGTGAAAGGTTTGTAAAGCCGTGCTTAAAAATTGTTGAACCATTTAACCAATGATTTGTGTATAAAAATTGGTTACAAAAAGGTTAAAAACGTGTAATATTTTAAAGAGGAAATAATTCTCGTTGAAACGCTTTATCAGCTTATATATTGAACGCCTATGCTCAGGCGCTAAGGCTGAATTGATCTATTTTAGTTACGTGCCGAAAACACATGTCCATTGCTCCATTAATATTGCACAACCCCCTGTCAAAACCAACTTCCTCTAAATAATTTACGAATTTTTTCCATAAAAGGTTGTAGCCTTTTACCTCAAGTTTACGCCTCAATTCGTTTTGCTGAACAGGTAATGGAATGGCTCCTTGCAATGCATTTTTGTGTGCAGGCCTGGGAAATTTTTTTGTACCCGGCAAAAGTGTTTCAATGTAGAATCGTTGCGTCTCACTCTTGTACATTTATTCCAATATGCAGCAAATTGTAGCCTCCGTAAGAATCACACACAATGGTTTGAAAAATAGTCTCCATATAATCTCACTTCAGTAAACAATACCCCGGAAAAGTGTTCACAAAAGTTGAAGTTTTGTTAAAGAGCATTTGAGTGCGCAACACTTGTTTTGCTCCTTTTGTCAAAATGCAAAATCTTTTTATATGCAAAAAAATATGTACGTATTAACAGTAGCATTGCTGCTATTTCAAATGGGTAAAACACAATTTGTTACCGGCCAAAAGGTATTGGGCGGAAACATCAGTTTTAATAATGCAAAAATTGTTGATAATGGTAACTCAGTAAGCACATCGTGGCAAACTAATTTTTCGTTTAATCCAACATTTGCCAAATTCAGCAAGGCAAACACACTATGTGGGTTCGGTTTAAATTATGGGTATTACAGGCAAAAACTAAAAAACACATCAGGCAATGATTATTCAACTTCTACCAATCAAATATTGGGAGCCAGTGTATTTTCGCAACGCTTTTTTGCACTCAGTCAAAAATTATTTTTCACTATTAATACTGCTGCTGCGGCCAGTTATGCCTTTGGGGAAAATAGAAACACGGCAAATACTACCTATTTGGGTAAAACCAGCGGGTATGCAATTAATATTAACCTGGCACCGGGGCTCAGTTACCGGTTAACCAATCGTTGGTTATTCGATGCCAGTTTAAGCAACCTTGCCAATATAGGTTATAGTCATAATGTGGTTAAAATGACCAATACTCCGCAAAAAAATATCAATAATAGCTTTAGTATTGCATCCAGCCTCAGTAATACCAACCTGGGTAATATTGGGCTGGGTTTTAGGTACCTGTTACAAAAATAGAAAAAGTCATTCCGACTATCTCTTTGGTTTAAATGTTCTGCAGAACATTTAAACCTTTTTGGTACCTGTAGGGTCGCACTTTTCAAAGCTTGAGCGTAAGCCCTCAGTTTTGCCCTGGTATACCAAATACATTGTAAGGTTGTTCAAAGTCTTCGCGCAACGAGATCTTGAACTAAGTGACAAAAGGAGGTCTAGAATTTCTTGCATCAAAAAGCGGGAAGTTTAAGGATACCCGGCCTCTTTGTACGAAATAGGAAAAGTGAGTGGAATTTTATTACACATTTTGGAGCATCGAAGTTTGTTGGTGAAGAACACCAACAAGGTGGATAATATAACCGGAGATGTGTCGGGGTCCCTGCTGCCCACAAAGCCAGGAGTAGGAAACCCCAGCAGGACGCAAAACTTTACGAAAGATAAAAGATAAATTTGTACCCAATGCCAAATCTGTTATTCATCAACGGGCTATGATTTTTCTTTTACAGCAACGAAAATAATGAACCGGCTCATGTTCATGTAACAAAGGGAAATGCATCTGGAAAGGCGTGGTAAGAGCCTATGATTGAAATAGCATATTTATATGGCTTTATAAACAGTGAAGAAAAAGACATTTTAAAGAT
>JBBSJX010000555.1:0-2239 GCA_038256825.1 Chitinophagales bacterium | reverse complement strand
CGAAACAGATGAAGACAAAGTACTGCTTGAAAAAGAAATTGATTACCTCCAAAGCTATATTGATTTACAGCAGCAACGCTTTGGCAACAAGGTAAAAGTAAATGTATGCATGAGCGATTTTGATGCATCCTACTTTATTGAACCCATGCTTTTAATACCGTTTGTTGAAAATGCCTTTAAACATGGTACAGGCTTACCACAACCCTCCGAAATAAATATTAAACTAAAGGCGCATGATAACCTGTTACAATTTGTTGTAAGCAATTCGTATCAACATAATTCATTCGAAATAAAAGATAAAACTTCGGGTATAGGATTGCAGAATGTTAAGCGGCGCTTAAACTTGTTGTATCCTAACAGGCACGATTTACAAATAGTTGATAAGGAAAACCGGTATGTTGTTTCACTTAAATTAAACCTGCACTAATGTTAAAATGCATTGCTATAGATGACGAGGAACTGGCACTTGAGCTGCTGGAAGACAACATAAGTAAAGTTCCGTTCCTGCAATTGGTTGCCCGAACTGACAACCCGCTTGAAGCGCTTCAATTAATTCAGGACAATCCCGTTGACCTGGTTTTCCTGGATATTCAAATGCCTGGCTTAACAGGGTTGCAACTCATCAACAGCCTGCAACACAAACCCATGTTTATATTGGTTACTGCTTATGAAAAATTTGCACTCGATGGCTTTAATCTAAACGTAGTGGATTACCTGGTAAAACCGGTGTCTATCGACCGATTTATACAAGCCTGCAATAAAGCACGTGAACTACACCAGTTAAAAAACAAACCTTTAATTAATACTAAGGAAAACGAGCCCGCTTACTTTTTTATAAATGTTGATTATAGCCACCTTAAAATTATTTTCGCCGATGTTATGTGGATAGAAGGTTTTAAGGATTATATAAAAATTCATTTAAAAAGTGCCGCAAACCCTGTGGTTGCACGCATGAGTATGAAGGGAATTGAAGACCAGCTACCAGCTTCGCAATTCATACGCATTCAAAAATCCTACATCGTATCAAAAAACTTCATTACCGCCATCAGAAAGAATAGTGTATTTGTTGGGCCCAACGAATTACCCATCGGCGAAAATTATAAAGAAGCAGTTGACGGCTTATTGGGAAAATCAGAATAAAACTGGTTTCGTCGCAACTTTTTCCGGTTTTATATCTTTAACAGCATAATCGGAAGCTACATTCCTATATTTGAAAATCTTATAAAAATTAAAACCCGGCATATTATGAAACGTATTCTATTAAGTTGCTCTTTTATTTTGGCTGTTGCTGCAATTACCACAGCGTATAAACCCATCGACAAAACTGCAAAACATGCGGTAACCAAAGTTGCCGATGAAGCAAAGTGGACTGTTGACAAAGCACATTCAAATGTAAAATTTACTGTATCCCACCTTATAGTAAGCGATGTGGATGGAAGCTTTAAAATATTTGATGGCGTAATGGAACATACCAAAGCAGATTATTCTGATGCTAAAATTAACTTCACCATTGATGTAACCTCAATAAATACCGATAACGAAAATCGCGACAAGCACCTGAAAAGCGATGACTTTTTTAATGCGGAACAATTTCCTGCCATCAAATTTCAAAGCACATCATTTACACCAATAGGAGGCAATAAATATAAGCTTGCCGGCAATCTTACCATCCGCGATGTAACAAAGCCCGTAGTTTTCGAAACTACTTATGGTGGCACCATTAATACCGGAGGCAAAACCAAAGCAGGTTTTAAAGCAAAAACAACCATCAACCGTTTCGACTATAATTTAAAGTGGAGCAAAGCTACCGAGGCAGGTGGATTGGTTGTAGGTAAAGAGGTGGACCTGATGGTTAATGTGGAATTGAACAAAGCATAATTATTTGATCATTTAAATATTTAAAAGCCGGGCATTGTCCCGGTTTTTTTATGCATACACTAATCTTATCAATTTTTATTTTGGGCTAACAGCAAGTGTTTTTCAATGATGCATCGTTGTACCGATAGCTATCGGTACCCGAAGCAAAAGTAGTTTTCCATAGTCCCGATTTAATCGCATTGGCGTCAACTTAAGGATTTTTTTTATTGGACGAACAAGAGAAATTCTATTGGACATCGTTGTGTCACTCTCTTGTACCGCATATTTTATGGCAGCTTTTTCCGCATTATTTCCTTTGGATAATATTCTATTGATTCTTAAGTTGCCGCCAATGCGATTTAATCGGGAGACGTACGCTCTG
>JBBSJX010000554.1:0-2241 GCA_038256825.1 Chitinophagales bacterium | reverse complement strand
TAACATTCGCTAACACCCCCGTTCCGGGTGTGGTTTTCAGGTTTGCCTTTTTGGTAAAGTCAGCATTTGCACCTCCGGCAATTTTCCAGGTAGTGCCTGAAGGTGGTGCCTCAAAAAAAGACAGATCAGTAAGCGGTAGTAAGGTTTGTGCCGATAATGGTATACTGCCTGCCACGGCAATTAACGCCAGCATTTTTTGTAGGTTTTTAAGCAGGTTTTTAAAATTGAAGGGTGAATGGTAGGCCTTGGTTAACATCATAATGAGTGAAGTATAATAATTTCAATTAGTTGTAAAATACCGGTAAAAAATCCTGGATATACAATAAGCTTTTTAAAAGTGCGCCTATTGGTTAAAAATATGAAAAAGACAATGTGCTACACACGTATAACTAGATGAGAAAAAGAAAGAAAGGTAAAAAGGAAGGATTCATACGGTGGAGTTTATTGAATAAGAAAATTAAAAAATTTAAAAAACAAACATCGAAAGCAATCTTAGCAGTGGTAACTAGTTAAAGTAAACTACCGCAAACAAATGTATCCTACAATATTTACCTTACAAAATAATTGATCTTCCGCCTTAAATATTTACATAAACTAATCTTTTAAAAAGCGTGATTAAGCTATTTAGTGTTTCATACTGTTGTTGCTTTTTTAAGAAAGAGCACTTTTGGTTACCGGCCCCAGTTCTCCGAAGTAATTCGCATAACAACCATGAAGGCAAACGAAAACAATAAACCTATGAGGTTTTTGAAACCTTATAGGTTTATTACTTACGAATTTAGGGAAACCGCTTTTGGGTTTTTGACCCATTGCGATGGGTAATGGGTCTGTTAAGAGGGATAATATTGTTTGCGAATACCGTCGATGGTGTTGTCACCAACGGCAGCAGGGTAAGCGATTAATCTCTGATTAATTGTCCATCTGTGCCCACGTTACAAATGTTCCGAAAGTCGCATAAGTGTCAACTTAAAAAAAGATGAGGCAGACTGAAATCCTTAACCGGAAAGCATTCCAATACACCAATAACTCATTACCAAAATATCCCAATAACTAAATCTCCAATCACCAAATCCCCCTCTTGCTCATCAATCTTCCTGCAACTTCGATATCGCTTCAAATTCGTCCATTAATTTGTAGCTCAGCCGTTCGTAAATAGCATAATGTTTCATGTACTGTACGTGTTCGTTCTTCCTGGGTTTGTAACTGTCGGGTAATTCAACTGTTTTTGCTGCTTCATCCAAATCTTTAAAAATGCCTGCTTCCGTAGCACTTAATAAATAAGCACCCACTGAAACACTGTCAGCATTCAGACGCGTGTTGACCGGTTTATTAAATATATCGGCTATCATTCGTAGCCAGAATGGTGTAGTGGTAAACCTGCCATTTACGCAAAGGCTGTTTATTTGCCGGTGTTCTTCCAAAGTTTTGCCTATGCTGTAAATCGCATACAATATCCCTTCAATAGTAGCCCGTGTAAAATGCTGTTTCTCGTGGTTAATATTTATACCAAAATAAACGCCTTTGGCAGATGCGTTCCAGATAGGCGCCCTTTCTCCCTGTAAATAAGGAAGAAAAATAAGTCCCGCTGCGCCCGCCTCTACCCTTGCTGCTTCTGCTTCCAGGCCTTCCAGGCAGTTTTCCAGATCATAGGCTCTTTTAAAATCTCCAAATTGTTTTGCATACCATTCAAATATAGCCCCTCCGTTATTGGTTGGGCCGCCCGATACATAATTGCCTTCGGTTATCAGGTAATTAAAAAATCGTTGTTTTTCATCGCGCAGCACCTTTTTGCCCATTACCCTTAGTGCACCGCTGTCTTCTATGGTTATCGTGGCCTTACCTTCTCCCCATATACCGCCGCCCAGCGTGGCAAGGCAACCGTCGCTGGAGCCAATAATTATTCTAACCCTGGCGGGTAATCCTAATGAGGATTGATATTCCTTTTTTAGCGATACCTGGTTATAGAAAACCGGAACCAGTTTTGGTAACTGCTCTGCCGAAATTCCTGCGGTTTGTAATGAAGTCTGCTCCCATTGCAGGGTATGTATATTCAAAAGGCCGGTAGCACTGGCCAGGCTGTAATCAATCAAATATTCGCCAGTCAATTGATGTATGATATAAGACTTAATAGAAAGAAATTTATCTGCCTGTTCAAACGTTTGCTGATCGTGGTTCTTGATCCATGTTATTTTATTAAGCGGCGACATGGGGTGGATGGGCGTGCCGGTTGCATCATAAATC
>JBBSJX010000553.1:0-2253 GCA_038256825.1 Chitinophagales bacterium | reverse complement strand
GGTGGAACAGCTATGGCTACGGGCCATAAAACCAACAACAGGTTTATTGGTGTTGGGCCTGCAGAAAATAACTTAGAGCAATTACCTGCTGTATTTAAAAAACTTAAAAAGTCAACCGCCTTAATATCCACCGGCGATGTTACCGATGCTACTCCGGCATCTTTTTATGCACATAATAAAGAGCGAGATAGTTCTTTTATGATAGCAGGTGATTTTCTTTCGTCGTCGGTTGATTTGTTGATGGGTTCCGACAGCAATCATTTTAGCAGGAACAACGATTCACTTATAAAAATCCTTCGAAATAATAAAGTGAATGTATTGTATAGTGCTCACGCTAAATTAACGCCACAATCGCGGAATTTGGTTCTGGATAATAGGGCAAAACTAACAGCATTGGCAGGCCGTGGTGATTTTTTAGAAACATCATTAAAACAGGCGCTTAATTACCTTAACCAAAATAACCAGGGTTATTTTTTAATGGCCGAAGGCGCTAAAATTGATGCGGGCGCACACTATAACAACCTGCCCATTGTGGTTACCGAATTACTTGATTTTGACGCCGCGGTAGGTAACGCTATGCAATGGGCCGATACCCATCCCGGCACGCTGGTAATTGTAACTGCTGATCACGAAACAGGTGGCCTCACGTTAATGGATGGTGATATTAAAAAGGGATATGTGAGTGGTCATTTTTCAACCGAAGATCATACGGCTATATCGGTTCCTGTATTTGCCTACGGTCCTCGGTCAAACCTGTTTACCGGCTTTTTTAATAACACCGAAATCTATCATAAAATATTGCAGGCTTTAAAAAAATAAAGTCAGGTTATTTAAAAAAAATAGAAACACTTATGAGCCGGGCAGTTGCTTTACTATATAGCTTTTCTTGCGTCGCACTCTTGTACTTTTGCAACAATACGCAACAGTAAATACACTTTTACTTTAAGCTAAAAATGATGCCTGTTAATTTACTGTACAAGTGAGTGAACCGCCGGTAGTCGGTCAGGCTACAACGATGTTGCCATGTAAAACAATGGCCGGTTACCAAATTAAATTTACCAAATTAAAGCAGGTTGTAGCTATTGAGTAGCCTTAAAAATCATTGGCTCGTTTTCCGGAATGTATCATTTGTCCTTTTTTAGATCGATACCGCCTTTCATTTGCTCCTGCACTACACGGTCAATAATGTATACTCCTATGGTAGCCATCTCATCAAAAGTATCTATGCCATTGTTAGGAAAAATTAATGGGGTACGATGAATATTAAATTTATTGGAGAAGGTTCTGCCAAAGGCTTTTTCCACCCCATTTTTACCTAACATAAAACCTAGTATGCTACCCCACGTTGCAGTAGGGTTATCGCTATCCCATCCGCAAAGGCCGCCAATCTTAACTGTGTCTACTATGTTACTCTCGCCGTTTAACAGGCTGATGATGCTGGCGGCAAAATTTATTCCCGAAGCAAAACAGCCGTTTATTTATGCTGCTTTTCAATTAAATAAAACTGTGTAAATAATATTTTTTGGCTGGAGGTGGGCCACTTTAATTGTTTTAATTTTTTCAATATTTCAAACGAAACAAGATTCCCAATCCTGCATTCTCCATCTATTACCCGGCTGTTGTGCACAATGAGTTTTATATCAATTGGCACAATATTATTTTCGTTTGAATTTATTAAGGGTATTAATGGAGTAATGATTTTTTTGATCATTTTATCATCCCCGGTTAACCAGTTATTATTTTCCATAGTTCCTTTTATACCCATGCTGCCATGATAAATATTAAGTTGCGCAATACTTAAAGTTTTTGCCTGGTTAATCAATGCTGCATATGGATTTGCAAAGGTTGTTACCCATTGCTGTATACAGGCATTTTGGGCTACCTTGCGGGTAGGGCCGCTTCCAATAATACCTGTGGTTAATTTAATTGACTGGCTATTTTTTATTTCCACTTCAAACCCAGCGGCATATATATAATCATTCTGCTTTTGTCCGTCAAATTCTACTTTAACTTTTAACCCTATTTTGGTGCCTCCAACAATAATTTCGTTTTGTTTCTTTTTTAATTCTGCTTTATTTGCAGAGTTTACCAGGTTAAATAAATAAAGGAGGGCTGTGCTTGTTACGGTATCAATATTCTGTTGGCTTACAGTTAATGGCGCTGGTTGCTTTTCTTCTACCCCTGGAGTATCGCTGCAACTCAATATAAAAAACGTGCAAAAAATTAACCACCATTTCATATTTATTTTTTATT
>JBBSJX010000552.1:0-2284 GCA_038256825.1 Chitinophagales bacterium | reverse complement strand
TTTTATACAGGATCTACCTTTGCACCCGAATATAAAAACCAGATTTTTATTGCCGAACATGGAAGCTGGAACCGCAGCACACCCATTGGTTACCAGGTATCGGTTGCTACCCTTGATGGCGATAAGGTTACCGGCTACAAACCTTTTGCTACAGGATGGCTACAAAAAGATGGCAAAGTTTTAGGCCGGCCTGTTGATGTTGAAATTGCCAAAGATGGCGCCCTGTTGGTTAGCGATGATTTTGCGGGTGTTATTTACAGGATCATTTATCAAAAAGGTTAGTTTTTTTGAGCCAGACAGCACAACTTTAATTAAACATTGTTGCGTCGCACTCTTGTACTTTTAGCACAACAGGCGGCGCAACTTAATTTTTATGAGCTTTTTTTACAACAAGGCTTTGCAGCATTAAATTTTGCAGGGTATAGTTTATAAGCCGTGCTTTTTACACATGCCCTTAATAAATTCCAAGCCTTTTTCAGCAATATCCCATGGTTCGGAGTATTCGCGCCACACTCCTATTGAGTTGGCAAAATCGGCATCGTTTCTTGAGAAAGCTTCGATGGTTAGCCAACCTTTATAATTTATTTTAGCCAGGCTGCTGAATGCATCATCAAAATACACCTGCCCATCGCCGGGTGTACCCCTATCGTTTTCGCTTATATGTACATGAGTTAAATAAGGTGCAATGGCAGCTATTGCCTGGCTATAACTTTTTTCTTCAATGTTTGCGTGGTGGGTATCAAACATTGCTTTTACGTTGGGGTGATTAACAGCGTTTAACAATTTTGTTAACTGATCCATAGTATTACACAAATAACATTCAAACCGGTTTAAAGCTTCCAATGCCAGGGTTATGTTTGCCTGTGATGCATATTCGCCGGCTGCATGTAACACTTCACCTCCATATGCATATTCCCAATCTTCGGGCGCTCTTTTAGCAAAGTGTGCATGTGCCGAATGAAAAGGGCCGCACAATATAGTAGCATTTAAATCGTACGCCCGGTCTATACTCCATTTCAGGCGATCCAATGCTTTAGCTCTTACTGCAGCATCTTCACTTATGGGACTTTCGTCTTTACCTACAACGGTTACGGCTGTCACTTCCATTCCCAGGCTTTTGGTAAAGTCTCCCATCCACTTATATGCATCATCGCCGGGGGCGCCAATAAAAAATTCAACCCCATCGTAACCGGTGGTTTTAAGCCGCTCAACTATAGGTTTTAAATCGTCGTTTATAACAGCCGACCAGGCCAGTACATTAAATCCTATTTTATTCATTTGCTAATAATATTTTGTTTGAATTACAGCCAGTTTAAATGTTGTGTTGCCATAAAAAGATACCGTACAAGGGAGTGACACAACCGGAGATACACAGAGTTACAAATGCCGGTAACCTTAAAATAAATTATAAAAATTAGTGTTTACACCATAATCACTATTGCCTGTATGGAACGTTGATTTCCATTTTTCCCGCCCATTTTTTAGGAATTTTTTTGCCGGCTGCCCAATGCAAAGCATTTATTACAAGGTGCTGAAAAGGCTCCTGGTCAAAATCTTCGGGATGGCCCATTGTTGTCATAAAAAATTTTCCTCCATAGGTATTAATTCCGGTCCATGCCACGGGATTGTCTATGGCGCTTTTATCGGGATCAACTGCATGACCCATTAACAAAGGGGTTGAACCATTTGAAGGGTAGTTGGGCAATACCTTGTATAACCATGAGCGGACATGAAAATTATTTGCAACTCCCGTTAAAATAGGGTTACCTGCGGCGGCGGGAATGATGCTCACATCGGTTGAAGATTTATGGCCATAATGTGTATGATTGGCCTTGCCACCCCAACCGGGAGGCGCATTGAATGCTAATTCGCCAAAGGCATTCCATTTTTCTAAAGGATGGCCTTTGGGATAATTAAAAGCATGGGTTGTTGTGCGGAAACCCAAAACAGGTTTTCCTGTTTTTAAGTAGTCTTCAATATCTTTTACCTGGTCGGCAGGCAGACGCCGCCAACGCAAGAAAAATACGGCAACATCTGCTTCTTTTAAATCACTTAATCCGGGTATATTTTCTTCTGAATTATGATCGGGTGAAGCTTTTAAAAATTTGGTGCGAAAGCCATATTTGTTTTCCAATTCGGCCGCAATAACAGGCAAGGTGCTTTCGCCACTGTATTCATGATCGCCGGTAACAAACACAATTAAAGGCTTTTGATTGCCACCACTTGTTTTTGTTTGTGCACAGGCATTTAAAAAACTTAACAAGACAACAGCCATTATTAATTT
>JBBSJX010000551.1:0-2289 GCA_038256825.1 Chitinophagales bacterium | reverse complement strand
TCATTGAAGCGTTCAGTATAAACGAGCCGTAAATATTGAGTGTCTGGCCTCCTGTAAAGGTGGGAGTATTTGTAACACCTGCCCAACTCATGGATCTGCAAAAAGCCACCTGGTTAATGTTTACCGTCTGGCCGCCACCACTAAAGGAACTGGCATTGAAAAAAACATTATCGTCAGAAGATGGAATACAGTTACAAGGACTACCGCCACTTAATTTAGACCATTTTGTTCCATCGTTCCAATTACCGTCATTACCAATCCAAAATAGATCGGTTGCATTAATACTATTTAAACAGATAAAAAAGATAAGATTTACAAGAAGAATTTTCTTTTGCATAATCTATTTATTATATAAGATATCAAGTTGGTTGTAGTGTGGCAGCGTTTTTTTACTCTTTGTAAGGTGTAGTTTGTGTCAGGGTTTTGTGTAGGTACTTATATCCACTTCTGTAGCCCTTCACTTTTACCTAACCGACAAACCTTTGAAGCGTTTCTTCAATTCCTCAAATACCCCTAAAAAACTAAGATTGATCTTCCTTCATTGAATAAAACACTCACTTCAGCAAATTTTTATTTAAAGCTTTTCCACCATATCCCACCATTAAGTTTAAAAGCCGATAATCATGTAAAGTATATATTCATAATGTAATCTAAAAGGATTGTTAAAATTTTATTTTGGGGATAGGCACACCTTTTGGTAATTGCAATATTAATTTTTCTTTTATCAGGTGTCTCATTATGAAAACTCATACCCGACAGCTTTTTTACATTAATTCGTTCTCTCAACCCTTTCCTAAAAACCAAATCCCGGTTACCCTGTAGTTTAATTTGCACTATTACAGCATGTTGACCCACCCGAAGGCAATTTTTGTGTGCGCTTTTATGATATTTTTGTTCGGTAACTTACGGTATTAATGGAGGAGGATGACATTTCATAATTTGTTTAAAACAATTTTTATGAACAGTACTTCTTTTAAAATATTGCCTTTCAGGCAGGTGGGTAAACTTAAAAAAGCTAGGGGTAAAAATTGGTGCAAAAAGCTAATGTTCAACTCCCTGTTTTTTGCTTCATTCTATCTTCTACTTATTGCAAACACGCCATTGTTTGCGCAACCGCTGCCCATTGATGACGCCACCTCACTTCTACTTCACTTTGATAACAATATAAACGGGGCGGCAGGCGAAACTCCTACCGCCGCAAATGGCATTCAATATAGTGCAGGAATGCACGGTGGTGCTTTATCAATTAGTTCCGGTATTTTTTTGCGTTTTGATACAATGAATAACCTTAACCCACGACAAGGAACGATTGAGTTTTGGATTAAACCTTCAATAGATGGTGTTGCTTTGGATATGGGAGTTGCAGGTGGATTGTCTACTCAGATAGGCAATTGGTCGAGGATGATTTTTAATATTTTTGGTGTAAATGGTAAACCAGAAGTTGGCGTGTTTGGAAACAACACCGTTTGGAAACCAAACGCCTGGAACCATTACGCCTTTACCTGGGGTAACCGTGAGGCAAAGCTTTATTTTAATGGCCAACTGGCGTTTCAAAATACTATTCCATTTGATTTTCCTGATGTTAACCTTAGCTACTTTAATATTGGTTCTACTATTGGCGGAGGCTCAGTTTTAACCGGCTTAATGGACGAATTTCGGATTAGTAACCGGGCTAGAACGAAAGCTGAAATATGCCAGGATTATTTTATGGGTATAGGCGGAATTAAAACGTTGGCAATACAAGATATGAAACCGATTATATTGTATCCGGGGTGGAAAGTTTACCTGGATAAAAAGAACTTTTACCAGGTGCCAACTTTAGTGAGTGTTGATGGAGGAACAAGCACACCTTTAGGTAACAATTGTGTTACCTGGACAGTAGCAGACGGGCAATCAGCAAATGTTTCAAACGGCGAACTTATTGGGGTAAAACCCGGATCTACTTTTTTAACCGGCACCTTTGGTGACCAATCCGTAAGTATACCCCTACAAGTAAAAGCACCATCCCTGCCAGAAGAGAAGTTAGGAGTGATTGACCCTTTTTTGCGTACGCCTGCATCCTGCTTTACAGCACTGGTTCCGGTACTGGTCATCGTTTATTTACCAACGCAAGACGGTACAAATTTCGACACCAATGAAGGTGGATATGTACCCGTACCTAATCAATCGCTTGGCCTGGTAAAAAATTGGGCGCTAAACATTCACCGGCATACAAAGTTTTCTCTTGAGGAAGGAAGTAAATTCAGGGGCTTTAGCAACCCGGCGGCAAAACCTTTTGTGGGCTACAAG
>JBBSJX010000550.1:0-2300 GCA_038256825.1 Chitinophagales bacterium | reverse complement strand
ATCCTAATCCCCGTAAAAGCGAAAAGAAAAGCGGCGAAGAATTATTCTCTAATCAGCAGATTTATTCATGGAGCAATAATCCAAATGGATTACGTGACAACCGCCGTGGTAACTGGCAAGGTAAATTTTTAGCAAATTTTAAACGTGGTAGTGGTGATAACATGGGTATAGCAGGTGGTTTAAATGACCGTGCAGCCATACCAGGTAATATCAAATCATTTTATCCAAATGCTTTTGGTTTATATAATATGAGTGGTAACGTTAGTGAGTGGGTTGGTGACGTGTACAGGCCAATGACACCAAGTGACGCTGAAGATTTCAACTATTTCCGTGGAAATAAATTTCAAAAATATTTCAAAAATTCGGGTGGTGAGTATGAAAGAGATAGTATGGGCCGTTTGAAAAAAGTTGACATTTCTGATGATGAGGTAGCTAACAGGGCTAATTATCAGAAAAATAATGTAATTAATTACCTCGATGGAGATTCATCGAGCGGTGTTTTTTATGGCTATGGCATTAGCTCTTTAATAAACGATTCATCAAGAGTAATTAAAGGCGGAAGCTGGAACGACAGGCCTTATTGGTTATCGCCCGGTACACGCAGATTTATGCAGGAAGACCAAGCAGCAAGTACAGTTGGTTTCCGTTGCGCCCAAACTTATTTAGGCCCGCCGGAAGGACCAGGATTTAAACAAGGTAATATCTTCGGTAAGCGTAAGCAAAACGCCCGTAAGGGCAAAAAGAAAAAATAAATTTTCTATATTTTTAAAAAGCCTCCTCATAAAACAGGAGGTTTTTTATTTTCTATTTTAATTTGTTCTCCATTATTTTTGAATATGCAGACAACCGAATTATATAAAATATTCCTTCAGTACCCTTCCATCCAAACCGATACCCGAAAACTAAAAGAAGGCGATTTGTTTTTTGCCTTAAAAGGTCCCAATTACAATGCAAATGATTTTGCCCTGCAGGCAATAGCAAACGGTGCAGCTTATGCCATTGTTGATGAGGAACCACAGAATTCAAATGAAAACATCATTAAGGTAGATGATGTACTAAACAGCTTGCAGCAACTTGCCTTGCATCACCGTAAGCAACTGGCATTAAACGCTGCCGGCAAACCTGTGCCTTTTATTGCGGTTACCGGCAGCAACGGCAAAACAACTTCTAAGGAATTAATACATTCGGTTTTATCATCCAGCTATACAACGTATACCACAGCAGGAAATCTTAACAACCATATTGGAATTCCTTTAACTATTCTTAAAATAAAATCCGATGTTGAAATTGCCATCATAGAAATGGGCGCAAATCATCAAAAAGAAATTGAAGGTTATTGTAAGTACAGCATGCCTACACATGGCGTTATCACCAATTGCGGCAAGGCTCACCTGGAAGGGTTTGGCGGCGAGGAAGGTATAAGAAAGGGTAAAGGTGAACTGTTTGATTATCTGCGGCAGCATAAGGGAACAGCGTTTATAATGAATGACTACGATTATCTACAGGAAATGAGTAATGGTATGGAAGAAATTATAAGCTATGGAACCCACAGCGCCGATATAACCGGTATGGTAAAAAGCAGTGCGGAAACGCTGGAAGTAACCATTACTTCGGGTGCCAATATAAATTCAATTAAAACCAGGTTAGTTGGCGAATATAATTTGCCTAACGTGTTGCTGGCTGTTGCAATTGGTAAATATTTTAAAGTGCCCGAAGAAAAAATAAAGGCGGCATTGGAAAATTATATTCCTTCAAACAGCAGGTCGCAGTTAATACAAAAAGACAGCAATAAAATTATTTTGGATGCTTATAATGCAAACCCCACCAGCATGAAAGCTGCTATTGAAAACTTTGTAAAAATGGATGGTGAAAATAAAGTTTTACTGTTGGGAGGTATGAAGGAATTGGGTACTGAAAGTTTACAAGAGCATCAATCATTAATAAATCTTATTAAAAAATATAACTGGAAAGATGTTGTATTGGTTGGCCACGAGTTTGAGAATACAACAAATAATTATCTGCATTTCGAAAATGCTGAACAGGCCCGGGAATGGTACCGGAAGCAAAATTTTAAAAATACTTCACTATTGATTAAAGGTTCCCGGGGTACGCAAATGGAAAAAGTGCTGGAATAAAAACCTTTTTTAGAATCTATATGCAAAATCAGGTTTATTAAGTAACTATTTTCATTACACTTTTTTATCAGTTCTCTTTGAGAGCTATGAGCTATGAGCTATGGCCAGGGCTCGCCTGCGAAGTTGTTATTTTTAAAAAACCTAACAGTAGTATTTTATTTTACT
>JBBSJX010000549.1:0-2301 GCA_038256825.1 Chitinophagales bacterium | reverse complement strand
TTATAATGATTGGCCTGCTCACATTTTAATAAAAGAATTGTTCCTTTACTATTTTGCCATCTTTTACTTCGTACACAACTATTTCGTCCATTTTTACCCTACCCGCTCCTTTCATGGTTACATCCATTCCCATAGCCACACTAAAATGATTGCCTCCTACAACCGGGTCAGTACAATATCCACCATGCATTTCTTCTACCATGCTACCAAATTCCTGGCCTTTTTTCTTGATTTCTTCCAGGTTGTTGGCATTTTTCATTTGGCCTGCATCAACAGCGTGAGCCGGTTCAATACTTTTTGCATCAGTTGAAAATAACTCGTCCTGGATTTTACCCCAATTATTTTCTTTTGCCAGCTGGCTATACTTTTCGGCTACTTCTTGAGTTGTCATAATTTGAGCGTTTGGTGAACTTTAAAAGGTAGGATATTTTATACGATAATCATAGTTTTCATATCTACTTAATAATTACAGAGTGTCTGGTTTCCTTTAGGCGGCAGGCCTGCGTTATTTAATGATTAACTTGCAGGCAATATTAATAACGTGTGTAATGAGTGAAAATGTAAGGAAACCACATTACCTGTGGAGTGTTTTTAATAACCGTTGCCCCCGATGCCGCGAAGGAAAATTGTTTGTTAGCGATAAGCCTTATAATTTAAAGACAACAGTTAAAATGCATGAAGCATGCCCGGTTTGCGGCCAGCTAACCGAAATTGAAGTGGGTTTTTATTATGGTACCAGTTATGTTAGCTATGCTATTACGGTAGCAGTAAGTGTAGCAACTTTTGTTGCGTGGTGGGTTATATTGGGTTTTTCGGTAAAGGATAACAGTATTTTTTACTGGCTAGGTTTTAATGCTTTTTTACTGATTGTTTTCCAACCTTTTTTTATGCGTTTTTCGAGAACCTTATGGTTGAGCTGGTTTGTAAAATACGATCCTCAATTTAAAGAGCATGGGGTAGCCAATTACGAAAGGGTGGTGAAGGAACATATGAATAATTGGTAATTGGATAAAGAAACCTTGTACTATTTTCAAGGTGGTTTATATAAAAAGGTCATTTAGTTGCAAAACGTTTTTCAATGCAGCTAAATGGCCTTTCTTTTTTTAAAAGCTCCATAGCGAATAAACAGTTGAACGGAGCGTCGCAAGAATGCATCAGCAGGTTATACTGCCGGTAACACAATAAAAATCAGCATTTATCCAGGGCCTGCAAAATATCATTTAAAATATCATCAGCATGCTCCAGCCCAACCGAAATGCGGATAAGGCCGGGGGTAATATTTACCGCCTGCCGCTCCTCCCCGGTAAGTTTTGCATGGGTAGTGCTTGCCGGGTGCGAAGCAATGCTGCGGGTATCGCCCAGGTTGGCCGTTAGGGACAGCATTTGAAGACCATCAAGAAAATTGCGCCCTGCCTGCAGGCCACCTTTTAATTCAAAACATACAATGCCGCCACCAGATTCCATTTGCTTTTTTGCAATGGCATACTGTGGATGGCTTTGCAGAAAAGGATATTTTATAAAGGATAGTTTTTGATGGCCCTCTAATGCCGTGGCAATGTGCAAGGCATTTTTTGAATGGCGCTCCATGCGTACATCCAGGGTTTCTAAACTTTTGCTAAGCACCCAGGCATTAAACGGAGATAAAGCGGGGCCGGTACTGCGATTAAACAGGTAAATTTCCTTTATAAGGTCGGCCCTTCCTACAATCACGCCACCTAAAACACGGCCTTGCCCGTCAATCCATTTGGTGGCAGAGTGAACGACCAGGTGGGCGCCAAATTCAATTGGGCGCTGACTTATAGGCGTAGCAAAACAATTTTCAACATTTAAAATGATATTGTGTTTTTTAGCTAACTGTCCCGCCATTTCAAGGTCAATAATATCCAGCCCGGGGTTGGTAGGCGTTTCCAGGTAAATCATTTTTGTATTGGGCTTAATGGCCGCTTCCCATTCTTCGGGTTTATCAGCACTAACATAAGTATACTCAATACCATAACGCGGTAAGTACTTTGAAATAACCGTGTGGGTGCTTCCAAAAATTGAATTACAGGATATTATGTGATCGCCCTTTTTCAGCAAGGCCATAAACGAACTAAATACTGCGCTCATTCCTGTTGCTGTTGCAAAACCCGCTTCTGCACCTTCAAGCGCCACCATTTTATCAATAAACTCCTGAACACCAGGGTTGCTAAAACGGGTGTAAATATTATCATCAGTTTCATCCGCAAAAGCAGACCGCATTTCTTCGGCATTATCAAAAACGAAACTGCTTGTAAGAAACATGGGCGTGCTGTGCTCCAT
>JBBSJX010000548.1:0-2337 GCA_038256825.1 Chitinophagales bacterium | reverse complement strand
GCACCCATGTTCTCAATAGCGTCATCCAGTTCAATTTCCTTAGCAACGGTTACACCGTCTTTAGTAACTGCAGGAGCGCCAAATTTCTTTTCAATAACCACGTTACGACCTTTTGGTCCAAGGGTTACTTTAACCGCATTGGCCAAAGTATCTACGCCCTTCTTCATCTTATTGCGGGCTTCAATATCGAAAAATATTTGTTTTGCCATTTTATTAAATTTAATTTTTGTAATTCAATTTATTTGTTTGTTGATACCAACATTGCAACTCCGATGATACATCGTTGCGTCGCATTACGTTCATCTTTTTATTATCAATTAAGCTTAAGGTTTATTATTTATAACCAAAATTACTTCCGGTACATTAATAATAGGTTAAGCTTAAATGATAGCAAGAATATCACTTTCTCTCATGATCAGGTATTCGCCACCTTCAACCTGTATTTCGGTACCGGCATATTTGCCATACAAAACAGAATCGCCCACTTTTACAGTTACCGGCTCATCTTTTTTACCAGGACCAGCAGCAACTACTACACCACGCTGTGGTTTTTCTTTTGCTGTATCTGGTATAATAATACCTCCGGCAGATTTTTCTTCTGCAGCTTCAGCTTTCACAATTACCCTGTCGTGTAATGGGGTTACTTTTAGTTTGTCAGCCATACGTATAGTTTTTAAATTTTTATTGAGAAATGATTTTTACGGATTGTTTCCGGGTCACTCATCATCGATTATTATGCCAATAGGCATATAAAAGTCAAATTTGCAGAATTGGGCCAATAGGCTTAAAACCTGAGCATAATTGGCAGTTACACCTTTAAAGTTTTATTTTAAAAACCATTGTTGTGACAAAATTGCACACTGGTTTTATGTTGTAGCCTGCATATTTTGACCTGGTAAATTAACAATAGCTCACCTGCCAATTGCTGCAAAACGATATAAATGTACAAGTGTGCGACGCAAGAAAAGCATCATAGATAAATAGAAGCCTGGCTCATTATTAAAAATATATTTTATTAAAAATCTTTAATAAAAATCGTAAGAAAGTGGTAGGTTGAAATTGATTTTCCTTATCAATTTTTTTTTATAAAGTCATATTTGCCGGGTCATAGCATAAATTCTTAATTTTTCGTGAACGTTCTCTCGTAACGCTGCTAATTCCTATCTTCGCGGCCCAAACCAAGTTCTTTAGGAAAATGATTAGCAGAAGAAACATAAGGGTTAAAGTAATGCAGACTTTGTATACCCTTAGTACAATGGAAAAGGAGCAAACTACTCTTGACCCCATAAGATCGTTACAGAAACATATTGATGCCTCGCGCCAGCTTTTTGTTTACCTGTTATATTGCCTAACCGAAGTTGCCCGTTATGCCGAAACTGATTCGGCTCGTCGTGCATCCAAAAACCTTCCCTCGGAACAAGACCGGAATGTAAATACCAAAATTTCTGGTAACGAGTATTTGTGGAAAATACTGGAAAGCCCCTCGTTTAAATCTGCTGTTGAAGCAGACAAGCCGGGCAATATTGAAGACACGGCTAACCAGATAAAAAAGCTTTATACTATACTTAGCAAAACGGAAGAATACCGCGAGTATATTAGTGCACAAAGCCGCGAAAAGAAAAGTGAAAAAGATATTATTACTTTTATTTTCAGCACACTAATGTTACCTAGCGAAGACTTTACATCGCACATTGAAGAGCACTTTACTAACTGGGATGATGACGCAGAAATGGTGAACCAATTGATGCTGAATTACCTGCAAAAACCCGGCACCTTTAACTTACAGGAAATGGTAAGCAAGGAAAAGTGGGATTTTGCCAAAAACCTTTTGGCTACTACAAGAGAGAAAAAAGATTATGCGCTGGAACTTATTAAACCAAAATTAAAAAACTGGGATGCTGAGCGTATAGCAGTACTGGATATGATTTTGATGGAAATGGGTGTTTGTGAACTATTGTATTTTGAAACCATACCAACTAAAGTTACTATTAACGAATACATTGACCTGGCTAAAGAATACAGCACCCCCCAAAGCGGTCATTTTGTAAACGGTATTTTAGATACTCTTCATAAAGAACTGGTAAGCCAGGATAAAATTCATAAGGTGAATTTTAAACAAAAGGCTTAATAGTTTTTGCTTTAAACGTGTTTTATGAAAATGTTTTTTTCTTCACTTGTATTAATGGTTTTACTGGTTGCATGCAAAGGCAATTCGGTAGAAAAATCTTCTATAAATAATAACGTTGAAGTTAAAACCAATACTGAATTAACCCAGGTTATGTGGATGGATACATTAAAAAATGTTGGGCAGGTAAAGTTTGGTGAAACCGTTCATAT
>JBBSJX010000547.1:0-2406 GCA_038256825.1 Chitinophagales bacterium | reverse complement strand
ATAGCCGTTCCCTTATCGTTGCTAATGATTTTTGTATTGCTTTATTTTGCTTTTAACTCAGTAAAATACGGTTTGCTCATATTTTCCGCCATACCCTTATCGGCAATCGGGGGCATCATTGCTTTATGGATGCGAGGTTTGCCTTTTAGTATATCGGCGGGTATTGGCTTTATTGCCTTATTTGGTGTGGCTGTACTTAACGGAATTGTAATGATAACTGAATTCAATCAATTAAAGCAAGCCGGAATGCTGGATGTACGGGAACGCATTTTAAAAGGTACGGTTATAAGGTTACGGCCGGTATTAATGACGGCTGCTGTTGCCTCCCTTGGATTTTTACCCATGGCTTTAAGTACCGGCGCCGGTGCCGAAGTACAACGGCCATTAGCTACAGTTGTTATCGGCGGACTGATATCCGCTACTTTTTTAACACTGCTGCTATTACCTGTTTTGTATTTATGGTTAGAGAAAAGAAAGACAAATAATCGCGATAGAGTTCTAGAACCTAAAACAAGTACATTACCCGGGAAGGCATTAAGCATAGGCTTGATTTTAATTTTTACAGCGAGTTTAGCAAACGCTCAGCAATCTATCAGCCTGCAATCTTCCATTGATAAAGCTTTAAACCAAAACCTTTCCGTACAGGCCGCTAAATTAAAAAGCTTTTCCGCAAAACAAATAGAGGCCACTGCATTCGAAATTCCAGCTACAAACTTTGTAACCGAATATGGTAAAATCAACAGCGTTTATAACGATACAAAGTTTGGGCTGGTTCAAGGTTTTTCTTTTCCTGTTGTTTACAAAAAGAAAGCGCTTCTTTTAAAAGCATATACCCAAAGCCAGCTTTTAAATGAGGCCTCTATAAAATATAATTTAACCAAACAGGTTACTACTCATTACATCAGTATGCAAATGATGCAGCAAAAAATATTGCTGCTACAAAAAGCTGATAGTTTGTACCAAACTTTTTTACAACGTCAGGAGCAAAGATTAAAAGCAGGTGATGTAAATATTTTAGAAAAAACAGCTACTGAAGCACAACGATTACAAGTTGGCAATCAATTGCAACAGGCCAAAGCTGCATTACGCATTATTCAGGTACAATTTTCTCTTTTATTAAATGATACCTCAATTTACTTTCCTGAAGAAGGTTTGATAAAACTTGTTTTAGCAGCGGTTCCCGATTCAGCAAATACAGTGCAGCTACCTGCACTCCAAATAAAAAAACAGGAACAACAAATAGCTTTACAACAAATTGAAGTGTACAAAACCCATTCAATACCGGATTTAAATATTGGCTACTATAATCAATCAATTATTGGCTTCCAGCGCATTGATGGAATTGAAAAGTATTATAGTGGTTCCAACCGTTTTTCGTTGGTTTCGTTAGGAATAAACATCCCGCTTTTTAACGGTGCTAATAAAGCAAGAATTGCTGCAGAAAAAACCAATATTAGCCGGAGCCAACTTGAATATGAAGAAGCTTATAAGCAACAGCTATCTGCCATCCGGCAATTATTAATCAGGTACCAAAAAAACCTGGAAACCCTACAGTATTTTGAAACGGGCGCTTTAGTACAAGCCAGCTCCATTATCGAAAATGCAAATCTCCAGTTTAATAATGGTGCCATCAACTATATTGAATACATTATGCTCATAAATCAATCTATCAGCATCCAGTCAAATTATTTTGATTCGCTTGAAGATTGGAACCAAACCATTATTGAATTAAACAGCATAAGCAATCCCCTTTAAATGGCCTTTATGAAATGTATCTTTTATGTTGTATTCGTGCTGTGTGTTTCAATAAGTTCGTGCAGTAATAAAGACCGAACCACAACCGATGAAACAACGGTGGCCATGGACGAAAACATGGTGGCCCTAACCCAGGCACAAATGCAAAATGCCGGCATTGCATTGGGCAAACCCGAAATGGGCACTATGCAATCAACTTTAAAAGTTAGTGGTGTGGTAGATGTGCCACCGCAAAACATGGTAAGCATTAGTTTTCCATTAGGCGGGTATTTAAAATATACCCAGTTACTTGAAGGCATGAGGGTAAGAAAAGGCCAATCCATTGCGGTTATGGAAGACCAGGGCATTATTCAAATGCAACAGGATTACCTGGTAGCAAAATCAAAAAGTTTTTTTTTACAAAAAGAATTTGAACGCCAGCAATTGCTAAACCAAAATAAAAGCACCAGCGACAAGGTATTTGAACAGGTATCGGGCGAATATAAAGTGGCACAGATACAAGTGAACAGCTTTCGCCAAAAATTAAAATTGATAGGCCTTAACCCCGATAGGATTTCTGAAAATAACATCAGCCGTTCCATTAACATCTACTCTCCTATTAATGGTTATGTTTCGGCAGTAAATGTAAATATTGGAAAATTTGTAAACCCT
>JBBSJX010000546.1:0-2425 GCA_038256825.1 Chitinophagales bacterium | reverse complement strand
TTGATTATTGATGAAGAGCAGAAATTTGGGGTGGGCGCCAAGGAAAAATTGAAGACTATAAAAACAAATGTTGATAGTCTTACCCTTACCGCTACACCCATACCGCGTACCCTTCAGTTTAGTTTAATGGGTGCAAGAGATCTGAGCATTATTAACACGCCGCCACCTAACCGGCAACCCATACAAACTGAAGTGCAGACCTTTAGCGCCGATGCTATTAGGGAAGCTATTTATTACGAAACTGAACGGGGCGGCCAGGTATTTTTTATACACAACCGGGTACATGGTTTAAGCGAAATGGCCGGTATGATACAAGGACTTTGCCCTGATTTAAGTATTGGTTTTGCCCATGGCCAGTTAGAAGGCCACGAACTGGAAGAGCGTATTATGGATTTTATTGAGCGCAAATACGATGTGCTGGTTTGTACCAATATTGTTGAAAGCGGGGTTGATATTCCAAATGTGAACACCATCATCATTAATAATGCCCACCATTTTGGTTTAAGCGACTTACACCAGTTACGCGGAAGGGTAGGCCGTAGCAACCGTAAAGCTTTCTGTTATTTGTTGGCCCCGCCCATGAGCAGCCTGCCAAACGATAGCCGCAAAAGGTTGCAAACTTTGGAGCAACACAGCGAATTGGGAAGTGGTTTCCAGATAGCCATGCGCGACCTTGATATTCGTGGAGCCGGTAATATGCTGGGAGGTGAGCAAAGTGGTTTTATGGCGGAGATAGGTTTTGAAATGTACCAGAAAATTCTGGATGAAGCCATTCGTGAGTTAAAGCGGAGCGACTTTAAGGAGTTGTTTAAAGATGAAATTCATAAGCAGGACAATTACGTTACCGATTGTACCATTGATACCGACCTTGAAATACTGATACCCGATAGTTATGTAGATAACATTACCGAGCGTTTGAGTTTGTACACCCGCCTGGATAATTGCGAAAACGATCAGGAGCTGGATGAATTTAAGGTGGAAATGCTGGATCGGTTTGGACCCATTCCATTGTCTGTGCAGGATTTGTTTACCACCGTGCAAAGCCGTAAACTGGGTGTTCAGCTTGGTTTCGAAAAAATGACTTTAAAGGATAATACCTTGCGTTGCTACTTTATAAACCGGCCCGATTCGCCCTTCTTTGAGTCCGAAATTTTTACCAATATTCTCGCTTACCTCCAAAAGGGAACTAACAAGGCTAAACTGAAACAGGCGGGCAAATTATTCCTGCTAATTGTGGACGAGGTTAAGAGCATGGATGAGATGTATCGTTTCCTTTCCCGCATGTTTAACGAGGTTTCAAAGCGAGCTGAAAAGGTAACTGTTTAAAGAAATTTTGGTTACCGGCAGCAGTTCCCTGGTGATGCTTTGCTTGCGACGCTCCTTTCAGGTTTAGTAGTTCCTTCAGCCTTTTTTATGCAAACTGGTTTTTTACCTTCACTAAGATTAACTGCATAATCATTTCTTGCTTATTTCGGGCGGGGCTTTCAGAAATACGGCGATTAGTATTTCCATCCAGCTCAGAACCGCTAATGATTGAAATGCAATCTTGAAAGTAACAATAAAAAGCTAAATAGTTATTCGTCAAGCCCCGATAGGAAGCACAGTACAATTACTACTGCCGATCCCCCGCAGCGGATGCTAAATCCGTATTTTGGCAAGCCCAATGTTAACGGTTCGTTGTGCTTTTTTCGTCATTAACGTATTCCAAAATGTCACCTGGTTGGCAGTCTAATGCTTTACAAATTGAGTCTAAAGTGCTAAAACGTATCGCTTTTGCTTTTCCCGTCTTTAAGATAGAAAGATTAGATAATGTCAATTCAACTCTTTCAGAAAGTTCATTCAGAGTAATTTTACGCTTTGCCATCATCACATCTAAGTTTACAATTATTGGCATAGCTTATACAGTTAAATCGTTTTCGTTTTGGATATCTATTCCTTTTTTGAAAATAGTCGCAATAATATATATTACAGCCGCCATTAAAATAAAAGCTTCACTGTCTTCCCAAAACTGGTTTAAGTTGTCGGTTACAATCCCATGATGCAATAAATTTTTTGCTGACTGTCGGGCTAAGTAACTTAAAAGTCCAATTGAAAGAGTGCAATAACTAATAAGAAAAATTTGTCTCGAAACAAAGCTGTTGAACGGATTTGACAAATCAATTTTGCTAACTAGTATGATGACTACATAAAATAAGACAGCTTTCAAAATTGAGATGACCAGTATAAAACTATACATACTGAAATAAGCCCACTTACTACGTTCATACATTTCACTTAAGTCCAACTTTTGATAAAGATTTTGTACAAATTCAGGTTTGTAGAGACTGAAAATAAAATTGACTATCAAGCCTCCGGCTTCAATGCATAAGCCAACAAATATAACCCAAGCAACAATTCTTAGGCCTTTAAAAACGAAGTTGTTTGT
>JBBSJX010000545.1:0-2436 GCA_038256825.1 Chitinophagales bacterium | reverse complement strand
GAAAAAGTTAGGTGCAAAAAATGTTTCCATTCTGCATACAACAGATAGAAACCTGGCGAATACCGAAGCCTTTAATAAACCATTACAAAAGGCTGATGCGGTTTGGTTTAATGGAGGCAGGCAGTGGCGCCTGATTGATGCTTATAAAAACACCCTTACCGAAAGATTGCTATGGGCAATATTAGATCGCGGGGGAATCATCGGCGGATCATCTGCCGGCGCTACTGTTATGGGTAGTTTTCTTTCGCGGGGCGATACCAAAACCAACCAGATTATGATGGGTGATCACCAGGAAGGTTTTGGTTTTATAAAAAATGTAGCTATCGATCAACACGTGTTGGCAAATAACAGGCAGTTTGATATGTTTGACATCCTAAAAAAAAGCCCCCAATTACTTGGACTTGCAATTGATGAAAACACTGCAATTTTGGTTCGCAAAAACCAATTTGAGGTATTAGGCAATAGTTATGTTATAGTTTATGACGGCAACTTCTGGTCGCGTGAAGGCAGCGACCAGAAGAACCTGCCTGCAAAGTCAAATCAATTTTATTTTCTACGGCAGGGTGATAAATACGATCTTTTGAATAGAAAAGTCATAGAGTGAATTTAAGGACGAATTCTACTTAAATAAGCCATCAAACTCAGTAGGGCTGATGCATTATTTAACCTTTTATTATAATCATAAAACGCATAACATGAAAAAAGTAACAGGAATTGGAGGAATATTTTTTAAGTGCAAGGACCCAAACAAAATGAAAGATTGGTATCGCGACCACTTAGGTTTAAATACAAATGAATATGGAGCCACTTTTGATTGGCGGCAAGATGAAGATCCTATTCAAAAAGGCTCTACCCAATGGAGCACGTTTAGCGACACTACCAAATACTTTGAACCTTCAACGAAAGATTTTATGATTAATTACCGGGTAGAAAATTTAGACGCCCTTGCCGCACAATTAAAATCAGAAGGGGTAACCATTGTTGGTGAAATTCAAAGTTTTGACTACGGGAAATTTCTCCATATTATTGACCCCGAAGGAAACAAAATTGAATTATGGGAACCCAATACTATTGTTTAAACTAAGGAGTTGTTGCGAAAACTATGTGTTCCTTTTATCCAAAAGAATGGAATGTTATTATCAAATCATAAGGTTTAATAAATAATATCTTCGCCATTATATGGATGTAATGCAATTAAAAATCCTTTTTCCTACAATGGAAGAGGGTTTATTTAAAGAAATGATGGAGATCGGTACAATAAAGTATGTAAAAGCTGGCGAAGCTTTACTTAAAGTAGGCCAAACCATACGCTCCACCATGCTTATAATAGACGGCATTGTAAAGTTGTACCGCGAAGATGAAAATGGGAAAGAATTTTTTATTTACCACTTAGATGCAGGGCAGGCTTGTTCGCTTACAATGGTTTGCGCTGCCCGGCACGAAACCAGCGAAGTTTTGGCAAAAGCGTTAACCGATGCAACCATACTATCGATACCATTGGAGTATATGGATAAATGGATGAATAAATATAAAAGCTGGTACCAGTTTGTTATACTTTCGTACAGAAGCAGGTTTGAAGAATTACTAAAAACCATCGACGCCATTGCATTTACCGGGATGGACGAAAGGCTGGAATATTACCTTAAACGCCAGGTTGAAAAAACAGGAACCCATTTAAAAATTACCCACCAGGAAATTGCGAACGACCTGAATTCATCGCGTGAAGTAGTGAGCAGGTTGTTGAAAAAAATGGAGGCAAAAAACTGGCTGACCATTCATCGCAATTCGCTTGAATGGATAAGAAAATAAATAAATCATTGATAGTTTATAAGCTCAGTCTAATATTAGCTGTCATCAATATTGTTGCTTCTAATAAAATGTACAGGAGTGCGAACAGCCGAATGGCGGTCAGGCTGCAATAATGCCTGAACATAGAACCTGGTGCCGGTACCAAAATCTAACTTAACTTTCAAAATAAAATCACCTGATTTTTTAATTACACTTTAAATACAGAACACTACACAATGAAAATTTTATCCACCATTTTAGCCTGCCTGTTGCTTATTACCGCTTCGGCACAAAATTCCAGTAAGGCGTTAACCGACAATCGTGCGTTTTCAGGGGCCGATGCATCAAAAAAAGCCTATCATGCTATTTACCAGCTTGACACCAACGATCCTAAAACCATTTCAAAAGCTTTTAGAATTATTAATAATGCCCTGAACGATCCCCGATTGAAAGGAAAACTGAAAATTGAATTGACTACGTTTAGCGGTGGTACCGAGGTGATGGTTAAAGGCAGCAGTTACGAAAACGATCTTAAAAACCTGGTTGAAAAAGGGGTAATTGTAGCACAATGCAACAATAGCCTTATTGAAAGAAAAATTGACCGCGACCAATTGTATGACTTTATTGCTGTAGTGCCAACTGGAAATG
>JBBSJX010000544.1:0-2438 GCA_038256825.1 Chitinophagales bacterium | reverse complement strand
GAGATCTATTTCATTAATAATCTCATCCAATTTAATTTGAGATGGGGAAGGGAGGATAATTTCTGCATGTAATTTTTCAGCAATGGGTATTAATTGGGTAATAACGGAATCTGCTTCTGTCCAGATGTTTATTGACTTATTAATATAGGAGATGTTATTAAATCTTCGAAACAATTTAATCATGCCATCAATATCGTCAGGATGGTTGCCACCTTCTATTAAACCCTGTCGGGCTACAGCTAAGTCAGGATTTTGCTTCAATAATTCAACCAATGTTTTGTGGTCGCCCATAGGCACCTTCATAAAATTGTAAAATGCTTCTTCATCCTCCGCTTTATGGGTTTGGTAATATTGTTGCAAATTATAAATGGCATCTTTTTGAGCCTTTGACCATAATCCTTCAGCACCTACAAAAGCCCTTACCGACGAAAGGGTTTTAACGGCAAAGTAAAGTGTGCCAAGTTCAACAGCTATAAGAATAGCCATAATGCCTACCACAGAATATAATTTCTTTGCGATAGACACATTTTTAAACCATCTGAAAAAAGAAAACTTCGCCATTACTAATTGGATTTTATAGATATTGCTTCAACCATTCTTTCGCTTCCATTTCGTTGGTAAACATCTTTACAGGGTACGGTTGTTTTTTTATGCTGAAGAATAAATTTGCAACCATTTTCCCCACGGCAGACCGGGAAATTACTGCAATTGCTTTTGCAATTTCCGGTATTACTTTGGCAGCATAGTCACGCATTTCTTTGTCAAGAGGAGTTGAATCTGTGCTGTCAGAAAGGAGGCAAACCTTTTTGCCGCCTGTTAGCTTTCTTAATTCCTCCATCGTCTTTTTTGCTTCTTCTACCGTTTGTTGAGGCACTTTTTTAGCAATGGAGCATAGAATTCCATTTTCATCAAACCACATAGTTGCTGTAGGCAATTCAAAGACTTCAGTATTTTCTGGTAGCACCATATTTATTTGACATTGAGATTGATAGCTTAATTTAAACCAGTCCGCTGCTTAGCACTTGTTCCAATTCCTTCTTTAAACCAGCAAGGCTGTTGTGCTTCGTTAAAAAATGAGTAGCACCTAAATTCGTTAATTCTGCTTTTTCTCTTAGGCTTGAGGAGGTAGTATAAATGATGACAGGAATGTTTTTTAAAATCGCTATACTTTTTATAGTTGTCAAAAATTGCCGGCCATTTATCCTGGGCATATTTAAATCCAAAAAAATGCAATCAGGAACCTCGGGCAAACTGTTTTTCAACATAGTTAAAGCTTCCTCGCCATCCAAGGCAGTAATACAATTTATTGAGGCGTTTATTTCTTTCAAAACGTCTATAAAAACATCCTGGTCATCACGATCATCATCCACAAGAAATAGTGAGCTTACTTTTTTCATCACAAAAAACTGTTGGCGGCAGTAAAATAGGTTTGAACGAGGCAATAGTACGTAATTTGTTTAAATTAAAGAGTGAGTTGGTTATAAATTTGGCTGGCTCGCTTTTTATAGCTTTATCAAAAAAAAATTATTTTCGCCAACTCGTTTTGTGATTTAAAAAGGCTGAATATTAACTTGCTACACCTATGGACGATAACTCAAAAGACTCCTCCACTGTAAATTTCCCTGTAGTGGGCATTGGTGCCTCTGCCGGTGGGCTCGAAGCCATCAAACTGTTTTTAAAAGGCGTACCTGAAAAATCGGGTATGGCCTATGTTTACGTACAGCATTTAAGCCCTACATACGAGAGCACATTAACCGAGATATTAAGCAGGGAGGCAAAAATTTCTGCCATGGAAATAGCGGGCAATGTGTGCCTGCAACCCGATCATTTTTCCGTTTTACCCTCCACTATAATGCTTATCACGGAAAAATTTAGGTTAAGTCGAAAGAGGGAGAAAGCACCAGCTTTCATGTCCTACTTCCTTTATAGTTATAAGTTTCAAATGGGCTGGTGAGAGTTCATCCCAAATTATCGCTGTATTAATTAATGGTTAAAAACAGGTTGAGAAAAGATGCTATGAAAATATATCAGTACAAGAGAGCCCCGCCGGGGCGCATAGGTGTCAACTTAAAACTTCAACAATTTTACTAAAGCCTTTACCAGGCAATGGTTTAAGTTGAATGAGTTGTTAAGAAAGCTTATGCTTTTTTAGAAAGTAACGAAATGAAATAATGCGGAAAAAGCTGCCATAATTTGATGCGGTACAAGGGAGTGACACAACGATGTTGAATAGAATTCCTTCTGTTTGTCAACAAAAAAATAGTTAAGTTGACGCCAATGCACCGTGGCGGGGACGAGGATGACCTGAAAATCTTCCGCCGGTTTCAAAAACAGACCAGCGACAATTTGGGATGCATCCATAAATTATTTAAACACATTCAGCACATTGTATCTTTCAGTTTCAACAATTTATGTTATTAGATATTTAACAGTATATT
>JBBSJX010000543.1:0-2441 GCA_038256825.1 Chitinophagales bacterium | reverse complement strand
GTAAAATCCAATTACAGGCCTGTCGTTGCGAATGTTTTTGCGGGTTCCATAAACATATTCGTAGCCTGCATTTTTGCCAAACCAATATTCGGTAAACAAAGCTTCACTATAATTGGTAAAGCTTTCATGTATCCACATATCGGCAACTTCGTTTGAGGTTATGTTATTACCAAACCATTCATGTCCGCTTTCGTGGATAATAATAAAATCCCATTTTAAACCCCAGCCTGTACCGCTTAAATCCCTACCCAGGTAACCATTTTCGTACCGGTTACCATAAGCAATGGCGCTTTGGTGTTCCATTCCTAAAAAGGGCGTTTCAACCAACTTATAACTGTCTTCATAAAATGGATATTGACCAAACCAGTATTCATGACTGCGAATCATTGGTTTTACCTGTTCAAAATGCTTTTTTGCTTTTTCCAGGTTGTAGTCTAAAACCCAATAATTCAAATCCAGTTGTCCAGCTTCTCCCATTAAAGTATCTGCCCAGGTTGCATATTTTGCAATGTTCATAGTTACTGCGTAATTATTAATGGGGTTTACTACTTCCCATGTCCAGGCTTTTAAATTGTTTGTTAGGGCCGCTACCTTTTTTAACCTGCCGTTGCTTACAGCTGATAGACTGTCAGGAGCATTTAAGGTTATAGTCATCCCTTTATCAGGTTCGTCACCCTGGTAATCTTTACAAGGCCACCAAACACTTGCGCCCAAACCCTGGCAGGCAGTTGCAATAAATGGATTTCCCTTTGCATCTTTTCTCCAGATAAGTCCGCCATCCCAGGGAGGATTTACTGCTTCTTTTGGTACCCCGTGATAATACACCTTTAAGCTCCTGATCCCTGGCAAAAATTTAATCATTGCACCGTCAGGCTTTAACCGAACCAGCCAAACATCTTCAAATTTTTCAAAAGGAATAATGTAGCCCGATTCATTTATTATGCTGTCAATTATTAATGGTGGCTGCAAGTCAATCTGCATTCTTCGTACCGGCAACGTTTCGTTATATGTTATAATATTGCTTCCTTTTATTGATTTGCTGGCAAAATCCGGTGTTACTTCCAGGTCGTACTTTATTACATCCCATCCTTTTCTAAATTCAGTTATACTACCCCGCAAGGTATCCGCCAGGTTAAAAACCTGCTTTTCTTTCATTAATTGGGCATCGGCAAACAAGGTGAAAAGAGAGCCACTTATTAACAACACTATTGTTTTAAAATTCATGTGATAAAGTTAGGGGTTAACAAATTGGAGAAATGAGCTTAGCTACAAAATTTATTGAACTAAAGGTTAATAGTCTTTGTCTGGATCAGCTTTAATTATTGCTAAATAAATTTTATCGTAAAATGCTCATTTCTTTAGATGGATATTCTGCACAAAAAAGCCACCCAAAATGGATGGCCATATTATTTTTAAAAACGCGGATTATTTCCTTAGTTATTCTTCCGTAATTTATCTTTAAACACTTTCTCAAATTTTTCCAGTTTCGGCTGTATAACATAACGGCAATACATTTGACCACCATTTTGATTATAATAATTCTGATGATAATCTTCGGCTTCGTAAAAGTTTTTCAACGGTTCAACTGTTGTTACAATAGACTTATCCCAGGCGCCCGATGCACTTAATTCGGTCTTGTATTTATCGGCAATTTGCTTTTGTTGAGGGCTGTTGTAAAAAATGGCGCTCCTGTATTGCGGGCCTCTGTCGTTGCCTTGCTGGTTGGGCGTGGTAGGATCGTGCGTTTTCCAAAATACTTCCAGCAACTCATCAAAACTTATAACCGATGGGTCATAAACTATCCTTGCAACCTCCACGTGTCCTGTTTTTTTGTCGCTAACCTGCTCATAAGTTGGGTTAACTACATGGCCCCCGCTATATCCGCTGGTTACTTTTAAAACACCATTTAATCTCTGAAACACCGCTTCTACACACCAAAAACATCCTGCGCCTAAAGTGGCCGTGTCGGTTTTAATACCTGACATATTGGTGATTTTAGCGGTATTGGTAGCCGAGCTTTCTTTTGCTCCACAGGCTGTTATTCCTAAACTGAAAATGGAAATTACGAGGGTAAAAAAATTCATATAGTAACGTTTTGGAAAAATCAAAATTCGCATTACAATCTTAAATAGAATTCTTAAAGTTATGTTCATGGCGTTAAATTTATCAAAACACCTACGAGGTACAAATAGTAATAGATTTATTTTTTGGTAGTGAGCTTATGGTTTTTCATAGCATCATCCTTGCTTTCGATGCATGGGAACGGTTCAACTTCCTTATAAAATGGCAACAGTATAAGAGATGTATTGTAATACTAAACCCACGTTTAATGATGGCTTCAGCTGCCTGCTTAACTAAAAGTACAAGAGTGCGACGCAACAACAGTTGCTCAATGTTATATTGCTGGTAACCAAAATTTCCTATTAAAATGATAAGCTAAT
>JBBSJX010000542.1:0-2465 GCA_038256825.1 Chitinophagales bacterium | reverse complement strand
TTTTTTTGGCCATAATTTCAGGTGAATAAAGGAAGTGCGGTACAAGTGAGTGACACAACAATGTTGAGATTAGTTTCAATGCTTGTAAAAAAAATATCCTTACAGATATAACTCCTATTTAAAGGCAAGTTTTAAATTTAAAAAACTAATGGAAGTTCTTTTTCTTCGGTACCGCGTAAAATTTTAAGGCTGGTTGAATCGCCTTTTTTAAAACGGCTAAGGGCATTTAAATAGGTATTGATCTCATTAATTTTATGATCGCCTAATTGCAGCAAAATATCGCCGGCCTTTAACCCTATTTTTTCAGCTAATTTTTTAGGCGATACGCCGTCAATTCTTAACCCTGCGCCCTCAAAATTACGGTCGGGAATAACACCCAGGCTTACTGTATTTCGTGCTGGGATAGGTAATGTGGGCCCGGCTAATTTGGTAAAGTTTAATTTACCCTTATCGCCTGAGTTAATTACCAGGTTGTGTATGTAATGCACAATTTTTAATTCCCCATCATAATTTATTTTATCGCTAACGTCGGTGCTTTTATGGTAATCTGTATGTATGCCGGTAAAGAAATTCAGGACCGGGATTTCTTTATTATAAAAAATCAGGTGATCGCTTTCATCGATAGTAGTGGTATCCATTTTAATAGAAAGGTCATGGTTTTTTAGTGAGCCAAGCACTTTTGACCAGCCCGGAGAAGTTGTTGAACCACCGATGGTTAATTTTTGGGCGGGATCGTACCGGCCAATCATGTCCATATTAATCATGTAATTAACGGGGGTGGTTATAGTGGGGTTTTCAAGCCAATACTTGCTGCCGGCCATACCCATTTCCTTTGCTGTAAAAGCAATAAACAAGTAATTATTTTTACGGTCGCCGGATGTTTTTAAAAGCCTTGCAAGCTCAATTAATGCGGCCGTGCCGCTGGCATTATCATCGGCGCCATTATGAAGCGCCTGTTCTTTCTCCATAGAATTGCCATCTTCTCCAAAACCAAGATGATCGTAATGGGCACCAATGATAACGGTTGATGGCGCATTGTTATCCAGGTACCCAACAATATTGCTGGTAAATCTTTTGCGGTCTTTAATGTTTACGTTTAAATCAATATCTAAAAATGCGGAGCGATCGCTTAGGTATTTATTAAAGGCTTCAGAAGTAAGCATTACAATAGGTATACTTACAACAGGAACATCATCCTTATCGTTGAAACTTAGATTGTCGGGTTGGGTGCCGCTGTTATAAAGTATAAGGGCAGTAGCACCCTTTGCTGCAACACGCTTTGCCTCGTTACGGATGGCTTCGTTTATGTTAAATGCTGCGGTGGATTTATTTGTTTCCAGCCATTCTTTTACATCCGCAAACCAGGGTTCGCCCGTTTCTTTTAAATCGATTGCCGCACTACCCGTTGCTGCTTTGTTGGGTGAATAAGCAAGTGGATAGTATTCGGTTTTTAATTTTAAGGGGGTTTCATTGATGATTAAATGAGTGGAAGGCTCAATCAGTTTTCCCTGGTCAATTAAAAATTCCTGTGCATACGCTTTAGTTCCTTTTGGTAGGAGGCCTATTTTTTCAAACTCGGTGCAAATGTATTTTTTGGCAAGTTCTTCGCCTTTGGATCCGGCTCTTCTGCCTTCTAAATCGTCGGCAGCCAGATATTGAACGTGTGTTTTTAAATTAGCGAGTAGCTGCTGATCTGCTTTTTGTCTTGCTTCTTCCATAGCCCGGCGTTCTTTTCTTGACTGGGCTTCGGTAATAATTGGGAAAAATAATAAGAGCAGTAGCAGTTTTTTCATTTATTTAAGATTTGCATAGTTGACGCAAAATTAGTGCCGACAGTTTCAATTTCAGTGCGGAAATAATCAATAATAGATTAAAATAACCGTGCACTCACATTAATTTTTTAAAAGGGTTTATTTATAACTACAATAAAAAAAGCCGGCTCAACACCGGCTTTTAAAATTTATTAATTATTGTAGTTAACCACTTTTCTTTTGTATGCCAAATCCATATCGGGTTTCGATATATCGGTAAGTTTTACTTTGCCCCTTTCTTTCTTACAATCCGGGAATAGAGCGAAATTTCTTTATCGAACAAAAAGCGAAAAAATAACTTAGTCCACGATTTATGATAAAATAAGGTATTGTAAAAATTGGGAGCACCTTTTTTAATTTGTGGCAATTTGTTCCAGGGTACTGATGGAAAGTCGTGGTGCTCGTTTTGATAACCTACATTAAAATCTACCGTATATAAAACACCATCATAACTATACGTTTCCTGCTCTTTGGTATGGGTTAAATTATGTTCCTGTATCCAGCGGGCACCTAATGGGTGCAAACCAACCGAGAAAAAGAAACTTGCAAATAAATAAACAATTGCCTTTGGCCCAAGCCATAAACTTATAAATACAATAAAGGCAATTTGTACCGCCCAGTTTAAGGCCACCCAACCGCCGAACAATTTAATTT
>JBBSJX010000541.1:0-2467 GCA_038256825.1 Chitinophagales bacterium | reverse complement strand
TAAGGCCAAGGTCATTAATAAGTGAATTCACGTATTCATCACTGGTAAAAGGTCCGCTTGCCCAGTATTCTTTCTGACTTCCAAACCCACCAAAACCTTCCATTGTCTGGAAGGTTTTAGAAGCATCAATCGCTACAGTTGTGGTACGTGTATTAATGTTAATAGTGGCTTCGGTGGGTTTCGACTTGCCATCGCTCACAGTTACTTTAACCGTGAAATCTCTGTCTGTGGGATAAGAAAAATTTTCTTTTGCAGTTCCTGCTTTTGTGGTGCCTTCGCCAAAATCCCAGGTAAAAGTTAATGGATCAGATTCGTGGTCGAAGGCGTTTGCTGTAATCCGAAAAGTAAAGGGGTTTACCTGTATTATTTCAGTAGATAAGGTAACGACAGGACTATGGTTGTTACCAGTACCTTCAACTCCTTTTTTGGAACACGCGAAAAGCAGAAATAAAAAAATAATGCTGGATCTGTTTAAAATCGTCATAATAAAATTATAAATAAGCAGGCCAGACAAATTATAAAAGGCTCCCCAAAAGAGGAGCCCTTGTTTTGCTTGCTATGCTTATATTCAGGAAAAAAAGATTTAGTTGATCATATATATATTTCTGTAGCATTCATTCTGCTTAATAATTGCATTCAAAATCAATCTCACTTACTGAACAAGAAAATTAATAACAAATAAAAAAAGTGGCATCCTCTACTATCCTTATTTTGGTACAAAAGTTTAAAACAAGCTGGGATAGAAAATTCAACAGACAGGTCATATAGTGATTGAAGCTCCTGAAGCGTAGTATTTTTACACATTGAAATACAAAATCAAAAAAAAATAGCATTGCTCAATTACGCCATAGACAAAATCGGTGTAACTGAATTTTCTATACTATACAAGGAGGTAAAAAAGTAATAATTTTTTTATGAACCAAGGCTGTAAATCTCTTATGATTCATCGTTGCGTCGCACTCTTGTACAGTATTTTCGCTATTGAACAATTAATCACCAAAATCACCAATTGCAGATTTATCACATTCAAAGTATATCTCAATTTTTTTAGACCTAACAGCGTAAATAAAGTGCATAAAAAAAGCCCCTTTTAAACGAGGCTTCTTTATATGCTTTTTAGTACAACCGATTTTTAGTAACCCGTATTTTGCTTTAAATTACTGTTCAAATCTAATTCACGCTGAGGAATAGGCTTAAGTAGGTTTCGTACATTCCAGTTATTGTTTGCTGGTGTTCTGCCAAAGTCAATATCAGTTTTAATATTGATCAATCCTGCACGATGCCACCGCACCAAATCATTGTAACGGTGTCCCTCAAATGCTAATTCAACGCGGCGTTCCTGCATAAGAAACCTAAACATTTGATCTTTTGTGGCATTGGCCGGTCTGTCAGCCAAAATATTGCCTGCTGGATTAGCACGTCGGCGCACCTGGTTTATTAAAGCTGCCGCGCCGGCAAGGTTTTGCGTGGGACCAAGAATTTTACATTCTGCAGACATCAGGAGTATGTCTGCATAACGAAGTACTCTTTCGTTATTCGTTCCCATGTTAGGTTGCCACCCGGTAACCTCAACCCCGGTTTTGTCTCTAAGTATATATTTTGACGGTGTGGAGCCAGTTACGGACCATGCCGCCTTAAATACTGGCGTTGCATTTGCCGGAAAGGGATCCCCTTCCCTGAAGATGGTTTGTACCCTTCTTGGATCGTTTGGTTCAAAAGCATCCTGTAAAGGTTTCACTACATGCATCAATCCATATCCAACCGCATTTGCTCCATCAGCACATTGACCCTGCTCGCATCCAGCCCGCCACATAATGTATCTTCCGGTTCCAGAGCCTCCGCCATCTTCGTTGGGAAACCAGTTGTTGTCTCTTCCAAAAGCAAACTGAATTTCAAAAAGCGACTCCGAATTGTTCTCGTTCGCCAATGCAAAATTCTCTGCAAAATCCGGACGAAGTGAATACCGGCCTGAAGAAATTATGCTGTTAAATTCAGCATCGGCAGCAGTATATAGTTCCGGTTTATTTTCCCATTGAGCGCGATACAATAACACACGACCTAATAATCCACTTGCAGCTCCGCTGGTGGCCCTGCCTGTATTGGCAGCATTCCAGGTTGCGGGGAGATTCTGTTTTGCTGTGGTTAAGTCTGAAACAATGAGATCCCATATTTCACCAGGTTTGGAGTTTGGTAACCTTGTCTGCTCAACAGATTTTACGTTTGTTAAAAGTAATGGAGGTGTACCCCAGTTTACAGCCAGTATAAAGTTGAAGTAAGCCCTCATAAATTTTGCTTCGCCTTCAAACCGGGCCTTTCTGCTGGCGTCAGCAAACTTGTCGGCTAAGGGTAATTGCTCCAGGATTACATTCGCTCTTTGTACGCCTTTATAAGAAGTTTGCCAAATAGAGGTAAAGTTACCATTACCCGGCAACCAGTTAAAATCCTCAATATCATCGTTTCCATTGCT
>JBBSJX010000540.1:0-2485 GCA_038256825.1 Chitinophagales bacterium | reverse complement strand
GGTGTAAATAAGCGGCCGGTGGCTTATTGGGACAGCATAAGACCTGTGCCGCTGGAAGTTGAGGAAAAAACGGATTACCAGGTTAAAGACAGTTTGTTCCAGGTTAATAAAGATTCGGCTGTAAGCAAAAAAAACATCGATTCGCTGAACAAGAACCGTCCAAAATTAAAGCCCTACGATATTTTCTGGAAAGGACTCCATCGAACCAAATACGCTGCAGAAGGCAATCATAGCTGGGGTGTGGAATCGCTTATAAAAGGACTGGAGTATAATTCGGTGGAAGGTGTTGTGGTAAATTTTCAACCTTATTACAATCGATATTTAAAAAAGCTGAAAACCAATTTTAGTTTTGAACCTAACCTGCGCTATGGTTTCAGTAACACACACCTGAACGCCTGGGCCGATCTGTATTTTAGAACAAGAGACTGGGATACCGATAGAAAACTAAAACGGCAAACCTGGACCATATCGGGCGGAAAAAGAGTAAGCCAGTTTAATAAGGCTAATCCTATTACCACGCTTACCAATACCATCAATACGTTATTGTTCGGCGATAATTACATGAAGATTTATGAGAACTATTACGGTTACGTTAATTTCAATAAAAGGTACGAAAGTGGTTTGCGCTTTAATGTAAATGCACTTTACGAAGACAGAATTCCATTGAACAATACAACCAGTTATCATGTATTTAATAAAAGCGATTCAACAAGAATTACCCCAAACTATCCTTACGAAAAAATACCGGCACAGTTTACAGCCCACCAGGCATTTATTGTGAGTTTTGATGTGAGCATTAAGCCGGGGCAGCGCTATATTCAATATCCAAACCGTAAAATGTCGTTAGGTTCAAATTACCCTACATTTAGTTTTAGTTATACCCATGGGTTTAAAAATATTTTTGGCAGCGATGTTGATTTTGATAAATGGCGCCTGAGCATTAACGATGATAAAAATTTTAAGCTCGCCGGTTTATTAAAGTACAAAGTGGGTATTGGAGGTTTCATCAACACAAATAAAGTATTCATACAGGATTACCAGCATTTTAATGGCAACCGCACGTTAAGGGCCAGCGAATATGTGAACAGTTTCCAGGTGGCAAAATATTACGCCAACAGCACCACGGCATCGTTTTATACTTATGGGCACCTGGAGCATCATTTTAACGGACTACTCACCAATAAAATTCCGCTGTTTAAGCGGCTTAACTGGAACCTGGTTGCCGGAGGAAATGCCTTTTATGTAAATGGAAAAAATAATTACGTAGAGGTTTTTGCCGGCCTGGAGAATGTTTTCAAACTCTTCCGTATTGATTTTGTTGCAGCGTATAATAACGGCGCAAAAGGTTTAACAGCCATAAGAATTGGTACCGGTGGCATACTTGGTGGTAGTGTACGTGCTAATGGACGGGGCCGCCGGTCATCTCTTACGCTGTAGTTGCGGTTTAATTAATATCTTTGCTGCTCAATTTGGTTTGCCTGCAAGCATCCAATTTGTCCGCCAACCGGCGGACGGATTTCCCGGTCACCACGGGATCAAATTTTAAAACTGGTCTGACGCCCTCGTCTGACCAATAAACAACAAATCAGACACTGATGTCTGAATTACAAAAAAATGGCAGTATTACACAACCGCATTTCGCAGGCGGAACTTAAAAAATTATTGTACGCCGAAACAGCGCATCGTACCACCATATCGTTTTACCAGTATTTTACTGTAGATGATCCACAAATTTTCAGAGATGAAATGTATAAGTCCTTAAATGAACTAAATGTATTTGGCCGCATATACATAGCCACCGAAGGTATTAACGCACAGGTAAGTGTGCCCGAAGGTAATGTGGATGCTTTTAAAAACTACTTAAATACCATCGAACCTTTAAAAAATATCCGGTTGAATATTGCAGTGGATAAAGGTGGAAAAAGTTTTTGGGTATTAAAAATAAAAGTGAGGGAGAAAATTGTGGCCGATGGTATTACCGACCCAGGGTTTGGCATGCAGCATAAAGGCAGCTATGTAAATGCCGCACAGATGAACGAATTGATGCAGGATGAAAATACCATTGTGGTTGACATGCGTAACCACTACGAGTACGAAGTGGGCCATTTTGAAAAAGCAATAGAAATACCCAGCGATACTTTTCGTGAACAATTACCAATGACTGTGGATATGATGAAGGATAATAAAGACAAAAACATCATCATGTACTGCACCGGCGGTATTCGCTGCGAAAAGGCAAGTGCTTACATGAAGCATCATGGTTTTGAACATGTTTTTCACCTGGAGGGCGGTATCATTAATTATGCACGTAATGTGAAAGCACAGGGACTTGTGACCAAATTCATTGGTAAAAATTTTGTGTTCGACGACCGGCTGGGGGAGCGGATAACCGAAGACATCATTTCTAAATGCCACCAGTGCGGCAAAGCTGCCGATACGCATACCAATTGTAAAAATGATGGCTGTCATCTTTTATTTATTCAAT
>JBBSJX010000539.1:0-2488 GCA_038256825.1 Chitinophagales bacterium | reverse complement strand
TTAACCACCACTACCCTTCCATTAAAAACGCCTTGCTTATTGGCTTTATCAATAAAATAATCCGGCAGGCCTCTTAATAATACCCCGGTTCCAAATTGCAAAACTTTTTCAGGAAGGCTCAATAATTCAATTCCGGGTTTAATTATATCTTTATGATCGTTAATTGAAAGCAGATTTTTTTTGGATAATTGCAGCATAAAATAAATAAATTATTAAGATGAATAAACGCTTTGATGAAATAAACAGCCTTGCCATCAAGTTAAAATCATTTAAACTGGAAACGGAAGAAAGGTATCATTTTAATTAGAATAGCCAAAAAATGGGTTTTAAAACCTGGCTACCAAAAGTTCAGCAACGAGGTAAAAGTACAAGTGAGTGACACAACAATGTTGAAGGTAGCTATTGGCTTGAGCAATAAAAATAATTTAATTTAAAACTGGTTTCGGATGTTTTAATTACCCACCCTGCGGTATTCAAAGGTCATATTCTGTTTTGCATATTTTTCCTTGTCATGCGTTCATTTTCTGTGCTGTAGCACTTTTAAAATACTAAGTTTATAAAAAATAAGAAGCAGCGCTACAAAAAAAACAATTACTCATAATAGGCATTTTGTAAACTATTCTATAAAAGTTACCACTTACAACCATCCTAATCCAGTGGCTTTTTCAAAATTTGTATATTACACCCTATTTAAAACCTGGGGGTAACATTTTAATATGCTAAAAAATAATAAGGCAGGTATAGGCATTTCCATAGCCATTTCGCTTTGTGTTATAAGTTGTAAGTCGTCGGAAACAAAGATTGCCGAAACGATTTCCGATTCTGCACATAGCTGTATGGTAGTTCCTGCACGATTTGCGGGTTCTAAAAGTAATGCAGGAATAAACTTTAATGGCGATACATCAATAACAGGTATGACATTAATACCGGGCGGACAGTTTGAAATGGGTGGAGATAATGCGCAGGCCAGCAAAGATGAATATCCAAAACACACCGTAGCAGTAAACCCATTTTATATGGATGTTACGGAAGTTACCAATGCACAATTCAAAAAATTTGTTGATGCCACTAAATATGTTACTACCGCAGAAAAAAAACCTGATTGGGAAGAACTAAAAAAATCGGTACCACCGGGCACACCTAAGCCTGACGATAATGTTTTAGTAGCTGCTTCACTGGTTTTTAAATCGTCGAACGGGCCTGTTGATTTAAACGATTATAACCAATGGTGGAGTTGGGTAGAGGGCGCAGACTGGCAGCACCCTCAAGGGCCTAACTCTAGTATTAAAGACCGGGAAAATTACCCCGTAGTGCACATAAGCTGGGACGATGCCAATGCTTATAGTAAATGGGCAGGTAAACGATTACCTACCGAAGCTGAATGGGAGTTTGCCGCAAGAGGAGGTCTTAAAAATAACATTTACCCCTGGGGCAACGAAGGCATAAACGAGGGCAAACCCAAGGCAAATAGTTGGGAAGGAAAATTCCCATACCTAAATGAGCAAAAAGATGGTTTTGTAAAAATGGCACCGGTAAAATCGTTTAAACCAAATGGATATGGTTTATACGATATGGCGGGTAATGTTTGGGAATGGTGCCACGATTGGTACAATGCAGATTATTACAAAACCCTGGAGGGTACTCAAACAAAAAATCCGCAGGGCGCATTACAATCGTTCGATCCCCAGGAACCCTATACGCCCAAACGAAGTTTAAGAGGGGGTAGCTTTTTATGCAACGACTCGTATTGCAGCGGCTACAGAGTAGCACGTCGTATGAAAAGCAGTCCCGATACGGGTTTGGAGCATACTGGGTTTAGATGTGTACGTGATGTAAAAGGATAAGCAGTTATACCTTTTGTAATGGAACCACCTTAAATTTCAACCCTGAATTATTATTTAAATTTTTGTTGCACTTCGTTGTTTAAGCAACATTTCAAACCCTGATTAAAAATAAATTATTTCTTTTAAGTGGATCACCCACAAGTAAAACTTTAATTAGCTAAAAGCGCTTATTTCTTGGTGTTTTAAAACAAGTGTATTGGTACAAAAGTGTTTTAAATGTTCGCTCGTTTTATAGTTTTACTTATAATAAAGTTGATTACTTAAATCTTGTTTTGCTCCTCCCTCCTTTTGCCATTTTAAATTTAATGGCTGTCCGTTGCTCCGTCCTTTCATAGTAATTTTTATTGGATGGATACCTGCTTTTAACCGTAGCGTGGCTGATTTTTCTGTTCCGGGTTGGTATCCGTAATCCGCATCAATTACCGCGGCCTCATGAATACGCAAAAAAGCTTTTTGTTCGGCAGAAAAATAAAAAGTATACACCCCATCTGCAGGCACCTTTAAATATCCTTTGTAAAACAAAACTTCATTCATTCCTGCCGACACACCTGAATTGGTTCCAGCAGCCACCCCTACTGCTACTGGTTTTAAACTGGAAACATCGGGCACCCATGAAACATTTGACCGGTATTTTTTCCAGCGTA